>JAATGE010000456.1 GCA_015654825.1 Rhodospirillales bacterium | reverse complement strand
GACAACCGCGTCACCATCCGCCCCCTCGCCGGCACCCGCCCGCGCGGCGCCACCGCGGAGCAGGACGTGGCTCTCGAGCACGATCTGCTGGCCGATCCCAAGGAACGCGCCGAACACCTGATGCTGGTCGATCTTGGCCGCAACGATGTCGGCCGTGTCGCGATCCCCGGCAGCGTGCGCGTCACCGAGAGTTTCGCGATCGAACGTTTCAGCCATGTGATGCACATCAGCAGCAACGTGGAGGGCACCGTGCGCCCGAACCTCGATGCGGTGGACGTGCTGGCCGCCGGCTTTCCGGCCGGCACGCTGACCGGCGCCCCGAAAATCCGCGCCATGCAGATCATCGAGGAGCTGGAGCCGATCCGCCGCGGCATCTACGCCGGCTGCATCGGCTATTTCGCGCCCGATGGCACCATGGACACGTGCATCGGCCTTCGCATGGCCGTGCTGAAGGACGGCGTAATGTACGTGCAGGCCGGCGCGGGAGTGGTCGCCGACAGCGTTCCTGAATCGGAGGAAGCGGAGACCCGCCAGAAAAGCCGTGCGTTGTTTCGCGCGGCCGAGGAGGCGGTGCGGTTCGCGGCCGGCGAATGAAAGCCGGACCATATCGTTCCCGGTGCCCCAGCCGGCAGCGGCGATGATCCCTCGCGTCGTCACCTTCGTCGGCAACTGCCAGGCGGAGGCATTCGCCCGTTTCTACCGCGAGTTTTGCATCGACGATGACGAGGCCGACGTCGAATTCATCGATATCGCTGCACTGAACGAAAACAATTTTGCCCGGCCCGGATCACTGCGGCGCCTGCGCGCGACCCGTATCCTTGTGGAGCAGGTGTTCGACTGGCCGCGTCCCCTTGATGACCATATCGGGCCCGCCTGCGAGCGGTTCACATTCCCCACCGCCACGCTTTGGTTCCTGTGGCCCCATACCGGCGTCCCGCACCCGCGTAACGAGGACGCTTCCGTCCCGGGTGCCCCGGTCAGCCCGCCCTATCCGGCCGAATACGGCGATGGTTTTCTCAATCGCCTCATCAAGGCCGAAATGCCTCCCGCCGTCGCGGTCCACCGCTATCTCGAACTGGACATCGTCAAGCGTACCAATCTGCCAAGCCGTTTTGAAAAGGAGATGGATCTGATAGGCAGGCGTGACAGCCAGCCGCGCATTGGTCTACGCGACGAGATCTCGGCCCATTTCCGCGATGAAGCCTTGTTCCGCACCCGCGGCCATCCTAACCTGCGTATTTTCTCGCTGATCGCAACGTCGCTTTTCCGTCGCATGGGTGTCGACGGGGCGCGCATCGAAATCGGTCTGCGCAGCCTGCACGAAGCGCCCTTTCCGCCGACCGAGTTGCCGGTCCATCCGAAAATCGCCGAACATTTCGGCCTCTCCTATGGCGGCCCGGCCACGCGCTACCGGTACTTCCTCGAAGGTAGCTTCACGTTTGCGGAATATGCCGACCGATACATGCGATTCACGTTCAACCCCGCGTTGCGGCGACTGGTGTTGAGCCGCGACCTTCCCCCCGAACAACAGCTTACGATCGCCGATCAGGCGGTCGCAAGCTCGCCTGGTTCTGCCTTCGCACTTCGCTACCGCGCCAAGTTGTTGTGGCGCCTGGGCCAGCCTGGTGCCGCGATCGAAGCCGCCCGCCAAGCCTGCGCGGTGGCACCCGGCGATCCAGAGTCGTGGTACGACCTCGCCGTCTTGCTGCACCAGCAGCGCGATGACGCTTGCGAGCAGGTCGCGAAACATGCCGTGGCGCTGCACCCGCATCACGCCGGCGCCCTCAAATTGCTCGGCCGCCTGGCGTTGCAGACCAACCTTACCGAACGGGCGGTTACCGATCTGCGTGCCGCCACGCTCTATGCGCCAAGGGATACCGAAGCGCGGAGCCTGTATGCCGAGGCGCTCGCGCGTAGCCGAAGCTAATATCAACCGCCGGAAATCTTGACTCCTGCGGCCGTGTCCGGGGCGCGAAAATAAGGGCAGGAAGGCCAGGGCTCTGCCCTGGACCCGCTGGGGACAAGTCCCCAGACCCCATTAATAAAGAATGATCGTGCCCCAGGGCGTGGTGTAGGATTGTCTACATCATTGCGCGCTCCGGCTTGGTTGGCCGGTTTTATCAGGCAGCCACGGCGGGCAGCTTGACGATGGGATCATCACTCAAGCCGGCCATGGTTTCCAGTGTCATG
>JAATGE010000031.1 GCA_015654825.1 Rhodospirillales bacterium | reverse complement strand
CGGCGGCGATGCGGTTCTCCACGGGCACACGAACCTGGTCGAAGAAGATTTCGGCAAAACCGGTGTCGCCGTGCAGTTGGCGGATGGGGCGCACGGTGATGCCGGGTGTATTCAGAGGAAGCAAAATGAAACTGAGGCCCTTGTGACGCTGGCTTTCGGGGTCGGTGCGGAACAGGCCAAAACACCAGTCGGCGTAGGCGGCGCGGCTGGACCAGGTTTTTTGGCCGGTGATGACGTAATCATTATCGTCGCGAATGGCCTTGCTGCGGATTGCTGCCATGTCCGAACCCGCATCGGGTTCCGACCAGGCCTGGGACCAGACGATTTCGCCGCGCGCCATGGGGGGCAGAAAGCGGCTTTTTTGCTCGTCGGTGCCGTACTGCATGATGGTGGGGCCGAGCAGAAAGATGCCGTTCTGGTTGGCGCGCGCGGGGGCGTCGGCGCGGTAGTATTCTTCCTCGAAAATCAGCCAGCGGATCAGGTCCAGATCGCGGCCGCCATATTTTTGCGGCCAGGTGACCATGCCCCAGTTGCCGGTGGCGAGTTCGCGTTCCCAGGCGACGTGGGCATCGTAGCCGGCGCGGGATTCCAGGGAGGGAAGTTTTTGAAATGAAGGCGCGTGGACCGCCATCCATGCGCGCACCTCGGCGCGGAATTTCTGTTGTTCGGAGGTGTAGCGCAAATCCATTCTTTGGGCCTGTTGATATATAAACGCTACAGCCCGAGGCCAGAGCGAGCACGCAATTTACAAAAGTTTTTGCTTCTTTTTTCAAAAAGAAGTGCTGTCTTCTGTTCTTTTTTGAAAAAAAGAACCAAAAAACTTTTGTTCATTTTAGTTCCAATTCAACTGGGCGATGCGGTTATTTTCGTGGTCGCCGGCCAGGCGGGCCTCGGCTTCGGCTTCGATGCGGCTGACGAGTTCGGCACAGGTGGGGAGATCGGTGAGGCGGCCGCCGACCAGGCCGGTGGCCATGATACCTTCTTCGGGTTTTCCGTCGACGACGGCGCGCATGATCAGGCTGGGGGCGGCGGCGGCCATCATGGCCTGTGCAAAGCTCAGGCCGCCGTGGCTGGTCATATCGCGCGCGGCTTTGATCAATTCGGGCCAGGTGGCGTGGGTGCGGCGTTTCATGGCGAGCGCGCCTTCGAATGCGCGTAGCCACATGGCGAGCGGGCCGGCGGATTCGATGCGCTTTACCAGTGCGGTGCGGATCATGCGCTGGGGCAGGCCGTCCAGTTTTGCGGTCACCACGATATCGTCGGTGCCGGCTTGAAGGTATTTGTCCTTGGTTTGTGGTGGGACCGGGCTTTCGCGGGTGAGCAGGAAGCGTGTGCCCATGGCGATGCCGACGGCACCGTAGGCCAGCGCCGCCGCGAGGCCCCGGCCGTCGGCGAAGCCGCCGGAGGCAATCACGGGTATTTTTATGGCGTCGAGTACTTGCGGTAGCAGAACGGTGGTGGGAACCGCGCCGGTGTGGCCGCCGCCTTCGCCGCCCTGCACGTTCACCATGTCCACGCCGAGTTGTGCCATTTTTTGCGCGTGTTTTACGGCGCCGACGGTGGGGATGCAGAGAATGCCGGCGTTGCGAAAGCGGCCGATCATGGTGGCGTCTGGGCCTCGGCCGAAGCTTACGGCGCGGATCTGGTCGCGGTTGGCAATCATTCTGTCCACGATCTCCGCGGCGCCGGGCTGGAACATGTGGAAATTAACGCCGAATGGGCGGGAGGTGCGGCGGCGGGTTTCGGCGATTTTTGTTGCGGCTTCGGCGGGGGTCATGACGGCGGCGCCGAGGAAGCCGAAGGCGCCGGCTTCGCAGGAGGCGGCGACGAGGGGGGGCTCCGCGATCCAGCCCATGGCGGTTTGGATGACCGGCACGCGGCAGGCGAGGCGTTGGGTGAGGATGGTGTTGATCATTGGGGAAGGGCAGGGCGTGGGCCGACGTTACGTAGGTGGAGCGTGTGCGATGTTGAGATGGCGGATGGCGCTACGCTGATCCGCCCTACGGTTCTGAGGGCCCATCCCGGACTCGGAACATAAATTAAATGGGGTCTGGGGACTAGTCCCCAGCGGGGTCCAGGGGCAGAGCCCCTGGCCTTCCTGGCTTCCTTCACGTGCCTGCCTGCTTTTTGTTAGCCTGCGCCATAGCCTTCCCATCGACGCCCCCGAGGCTATTGCCGGTGCGCAGGTCGTTTTGGGCGTGGGCGTAGTGGTGCATGTGGTAGTGCGTGTCCATGGCAGTGCGTTTGCCGCGCAGGTCTTCGACGTGATTGATGGCCTGCTTCGTCAGCCACAAGCCGAGACGGCTTTGTTCGGCGAGTTTGGCGGCCATTTCGGCCACCGTGGTGCGCAGGGAGTCGCGGGGGACCATTTTGTTGACCATGCCGAAGCGTTCGGCGCGTTCGGCGGACATGCGTTCGCCAAATAGTAAAAATTCCTTGGCGATACGGGGGGGGAGTTCGAAGGCGTGGGCGGAATATTCCACGCCGGGGATGCCCATCATGCGGCTGACGGGGTCCTGGAAGAAGGCGTCGTCGGAGGCGACGATGATGTCGCAGATCCAGGCCAGCATCAGGCCGCCGGCGATGCAGGCGCCTTGCACCATGGCGATGGTGGGTTTGGGGATATCGCGCCAGCGGCGGCACATGCCGAGATAGACTTCGTGCTCGCGGGTGTAGAGCATTTCGGCGTTTGGTTTGTTGACGTGATCCTGCACCAGGTTGCGGCGATCGAAGGTTTTTGTGATGTCGCGGCCTGGGGTGCCGATGTCGTGGCCGGCGGAAAAATGTTTGCCTTCGCCGCCGAGTACGATGGTGGTTACGTTGT
>JAATGE010000339.1 GCA_015654825.1 Rhodospirillales bacterium | reverse complement strand
CAGCCGGTCGTGGATTGGTGGCACTGTTTCGACGCGCGCCGGGCGATGCTCGCTGGTCCAGTACCAGCCGCCATAGGCGCCCCCGAGGATGACCAGGCCGAGCAGCATCAGGGCACCCGCGGGCACGCCGCGTTGCGGCACGGGGACCGGGAAGCGCAGGGCGGGCTTTTCGCCGGCATCCATCGCCTCGGCGCGGAAACGGCGGGCCAGTTCCTCGCCCGGCAGGCCGAGCGCGGTCGCGTAGGTGCGCACGAAGCCCTGGGCGTAGGTGCTGCCCGGAAGTTCGGCGACGCGGCCGCCTTCGATCGCTTCCAGATAGGTTTGGCGGATCCGCAGGCTGGCCGCCAAATGCGATAATTCCCAGCCGAGGCGCGCGCGCGCCGCGCGCAATTCGGCACCCAGCCGCGCGGCCGGCGCTTCGGCGGCCCCGAGGGAAGCCAAGCTATCCGCCGCTGTATCGATCATGTCGTCTGTGTCGCCTTGGCCAACCGGGGTGATCTAATGCCTCGGGCGGCACGATGCCAGCCGCCGGGCAGATTAGTTCGTAGCTCTTTCGCAATGAATTTACCGCGGCCGGCCTATGCCGCGCGGCGAGGCAATGGGTTCGCGCTAGGCCGGCAGCCCGTGGTCGCGGGCCCATGCCGCGATCGGTTCGCGCAGGCTGCCGTAGGCCGCGGCGCTGCGTCGCAGCGACGTGAGGAACGGCCTGAACGACCCCAGATCCAGCGCGCACAGCACCTCCTTCACCGCCAGCAGGCTGCCGCCCGCCATCGACAGCGTTGAAATACCCAGTGCCAGCAGCACCGCGGCATCGAGCGGCCGCGACGCCGCCTCGCCGCACAGCGACAATGCCACCCCGGTACTCTGCGCCTTGCGGCTGACCTCCTCCAGCAGCGACAGCATCGGCGCGCTGAGCAGGTCGTACCGTTCCGCCAGCTCCGGTGTGCCGCGGTCGGCGGCGAAGATGAACTGCACCAGGTCGTTCGAGCCGATACTGATGAAGTCGCACTCCGCCATCAGGCCCGGCAGCTGCCAGAGCAATGCGGGCACTTCCAGCATGGTTCCCACCGACAGCGTTTCCGGCGCCGGCCGCACCCGGCCCGCCTCGGCGAGAAGCAGCGCCTTGGCCTGGCGGCATTCGCCGATCGTCGCCACCATCGGAAACATGCTCGAGAGCGGCCGACCGCCGGCAGCCAGCAGGAGCTCGCGCAAGTGGCGCCGCAGTACGGCCGGCCGGTCGAGCCCGACGGGCAGGCTGCGCCAGCCCATGGCCGGGTTTTCCTCGCGCGTGGCACTGTGGTCCGGCAGCAGCTTGTCGCTGCCCAGGTCGAGGGTGCGGAACAGCACCGGCCGGCCCGCGGCGGCGTCCATGACGCGGCCGTAAATGCCCGCCTGCTCGGCGACGTCCGGTATCGTGCCGCGCGCCATCATGGCGATTTCGGTGCGGAACAGCCCGATGCCCTCGGCGCCGGTGCTGTCGAGCTGGGCCAGTTCCTGCGGCAGGCCGGCATTCATCATCAGCCGGAATTTGGCGCCGTCGAGCGTCTCGCTCGGCTTGTCGCGCAGCTTCACCCACCCGGCGGCGCGCAGGATGCGGCTGTCGGCGGCGCGCTGATAGGCGTCCCGCACGCCGACTTCCGGGCGCAGGATCAGCGCGCCCTCGTCGCCGTCGAGCACCACGTCGTCGCCGGTGATGGCGGCTTCCACTGCGCCGCGCGCGCCGCCGACGACCGGCAGGCCGAGCGCCCGGGCCATGATGGCGGCGTGGCCGCCGGGCGAGCCTTCCTCGATCGCCACGCCGATGATGCCGCGCGCGGCCCATTCGAGCAGTTGTGCCGGGCCCAGCCGGCGCGCGATCAGGATGGCGCCGGCCACTTCCAGCGGCGGCGCGGCGGACGGATCGAGCGCCGCCAGCAGCCGGTCGGCCAGATCCTCGAGATCGGCCAGCCGCTCGCGCAGATAGGGGTCGACAATGCGGCGCATGCGGCCGCGCACGTCGCTGGCCACCTGATGCACCGCGGCTTCGGCGGAAAGCCCGCCGCGCACTGCCTCCGTCACCCGGCGCAGCCAACCGGCGTCGGCGGCCACCTGGCGCGTCGCGTCCATGACATCGCGCGGCGCGTCGCCGTCCGGCAACTGGGTGTCGATCAGCGTTTCGAGTGTGTTG
>JAATGE010000157.1 GCA_015654825.1 Rhodospirillales bacterium | reverse complement strand
CTGTGAAGGACAGGTCAACGGGCCGTAGGTATCAGAGTCATTTTTCGCGCGCCGCCGCCAGCCAACCCGGCGCGCATAGGCCCCAGACCCCGACTAATGGTCTAGGGGGGCCCGGGCTGGGATTGCTGGTTGAAGGCGTTCGGGACGGGGGAGCAGGACGGCACGCTTCTTGGCTGCAGATCGACCAGGTTGCCGAGCCAGCATTGGTCGAACACCGAGCAGTAACAGGCGCGATAGGTCAGCGACCCCGGTTCGGCCGCGAATTTCGGTATCGCGGCGCCGGGCTTGGCATCGAAACTGAAGACCGTCAGCGTCTGGCCGGGCCGCAGCACCTGCTGGTTCGGATTGTCCCAGCTCCAGGAGCCGATGAGCTGGCCGTGCGCCTTGTCCTCGGCGCAACAATTCGCCAGCAGTTCGTGCACGGAGCGCACCGGCGCGCCCTTGTAGAGCAGCTGAAAGGTTTCGAGCTTGGCGGGGCCGATACCGGCATTGAACACCGCCAGGGACACGGAGCCCGACGAGAAGGTGGTGTAGATGGCCTGGACGAACGGCCACGAACTGGCCTGCACCATGTCGCGTTCGGTGCGGCCGTGCTGCACGCCGATATATAGCGAAATCACCGATATGAAGATGGCGGAGACGGCGAGGATCAGGTCGAACCAGTGGCGCCCGGTTCGGCGCGGCCGGGCATTGATTTCCGCGTACCCGACTTCGACGGGAGGTTCGGTCATGGCGCGGGCATCGGGCCATAAAGTTGTTCGGGAGGCAACCGCGGCGTCGGGCGGGGCGTGCCGACTACGACGGCGGCTTGCGAGGCTTGACCGTCGGGCGGTGGAACTCACACATGCTGGGGTGCAGCGCCGAGGGACTGGGCGATGGGCGATACGGGGAAACGTTACACGGGCGGATGCCTCTGCAGCGCGTTGCGTTACGCTGCGGAGGGGGCGCCGCTGCTCGCGGGGCATTGTTATTGCGTGGACTGCCGGCGCGCGTCGGGTTCGGGGTTTATTCCGTTCATGGGGTTTGCTGCCAGCGCGGTGCGGTTCAGCGGCACGACAAGGCAGTTCAGATGCAAATCCGCGCGCGGGGGTGAGGCGGTGCGGAATTTTTGTTCCGTTTGCGGCAGTTTGGTGTTTGGCGGGGTGGTTGGGGAGGACGAGTCGCATACGATTTATGCGGGGTCGTTGGATGACCCGTCGTTGTTTCGGCCGCAGATCGCGATTTTTACGCACGGCAGGCCGCAGTGGGCGGTGGTGCCGGGGGGCCTGACGATGTTCGAGGCGCTGCCCTGAAATATCAGGAACCGAGTCACGTCATATTACCCAACCGCCTCACTCACGCATGGACATCTGCGCGTCGGTATTATAATGAATGTTATAATCGCGGACACTTGGAGGGGCTTCATGGTGAAGCTGAAGGTGACGACAGTCGGCAGTTCGGCGGGTGTCGTGCTGCCGCGCGAGGTCTTGGCGCGACTCAAGATCGAGAAGGGCGATACGCTATTTCTGACCGAGGCGCCGGACGGCTATCGGATCACGCCGTTCGATCCGGATTTTGAGCGGCAGATGCAGCTTGCCCGGCAGGTCATGCGCGCGCGCCGGAACGTGCTTAAGGAACTGGCGAAGTGAGCGATGCAGGATGGCGGTGGGTGACGGAAGACGTCGTCCTGGCCATCGACGATGAGCAGATCGCCGAGCATGGTGGCGGCGCGAGCTTGCGCGATATGGCGCTTGTGCAGTCGGCGCTGAGCCGGCCGCGTAATCTTGCGACGTACGGCGATCCGGATGTTGCTGCATTGGCCGGTTCGTACGCATACGGCATTGCGCGCAATCATGGTTTCGTCGATGGCAACAAGCGCACGGCATTCGTTGTGGCCAACGTTTTCCTGCTCGATCACGGGTACGAGCTGACGGCGAGCGACGCGGAGGCAGTGGAAGTCATGGTTTCACTCGCGGCCGGAGAGGTCGAGGAGGTTGATTTGGCGGGGTGGTTTCGGCGGGCCATGCGTCCGAGTTCGTAGCGACACGCGAGTTATCGCATCGGTGGGAGACCGGGTGATGACAGGCAACGCGTGATACCAACGGCCCCGACGATCCTTCGGACTCGATGCTGAAGCCGCCTCATCGTTCTCGCGAAGGCAGTTTTGCGGGCGTTCCCTGCCCGGTCAGCCACGTCAATCGGATAGCGCCTGGGTGGTATGTCGTAACGATGTATACGGACACGGACTGGGACCGGTGCGGACCGTATTGACAATCTGATCTCTGCGGGCGCGTTGCGTTGGCGGAACACGCTGCGCGTTTCCGCCCTACGGTTGGAGACGCCGGCCGTTGTTGCACCAGGCGAGCGCCTGGATTGCCACGCCGCAAGAGCGGCTCGCAATGACGATAGGGAGCCTCGGTGCCGATGCCCGATTCGGAACAGATAAGGTGGGGTCTGGGGCCTACGGCCCCAGCGGGGTGAGGGGCAGAGCCCCATAAGCGCGAAGATAAGGATTATAGAGAGAAATCAATGAGTTGAAT
>JAATGE010000002.1 GCA_015654825.1 Rhodospirillales bacterium | reverse complement strand
GGCTGGCGGCGCTGGCGGCGCGGCATGGGGGTGCCGGGCTGGTGGCGATTGCGGTGGAGCCGGCGGCGGCGGCGGCGTTCCACGGCACGGAGGCGGGGACGATCGTGCAGGCGGGGCTGCTGGCGAGCCTGCTGGACGATGTGCGGCGGCGTGTGTGGATTTGTGGGCCGGGGCTTGGGCGGGAGGCGGCGAGGCTGGCGCTGCCGGTGTTGCTGAAGGCGGAGCGGCAGGTGGTGGTGGACGCGGATGGGCTGAGTGCATTCGCCGGGGCGCCGGACGGGTTGCGCGGGGCGGCGGTGCTGACGCCGCATGAGGGTGAATTCGCGCGCGTGTTCGGGTTCATCGCGGGGGGACGGCTGGCGGCGGCGCGGGCGGCGGCGAAACGCACGGGGGCTGTCGTGGTGCTGAAGGGCTCCGACACCGTGATTGCGGCGCCGGATGGGCGGGCGGCGATCAATGCGAACGCGCCGGCGTGGCTGGCGACGGCTGGGTCGGGGGATGTGCTGTCGGGGCTGGTGGCGGCGGAGCTGGCGCAGGGGCAGGCGCCGTTCGAGGCGGCGGCGGCGGCGGTGTGGCTGCATGGGGAGGCGGCAAGGATTGCCGGGGCGGGGCTGGTGGCGGAGGATTTGCTGCCGGCGATTGGCTTGGCGCGCAGGGCGATGGCGCATAAGTAAGGAAGGCCAGGGCTCTGCCCTGGACCCGTTGGGGACAAGTCCCCAGATTCGGTGTTTGTGTGCGGTTCGGAACGAATAAAATTGGGGTCTGGGGACTTGTCCCCAGCGGGGTCCAGGGGCAGAGCCCCTGGCCTTTTTTTGGGAGTTTTTTGGATGAACGCCCCCGCCACCAACCTGCAGCGCGCCGACATACCGCAGCTTCAGGCGCTCAGGCAGATCGAACGCAAATTGTTGTGGCTGTCCGCCTGGATGGTGCATCAGGCTAACCATTTGCGGCCGAACCGTGACGGGCTGAAGGTCGGCGGGCACCAGGCAAGTTGCGCCAGCGCGGTTTCCATCATGACGGCGCTGTATTTCGACCGGCTGCGCCCGCAGTACCGGGTGGCGGTGAAGCCGCACGCAAGTCCTGTGTTCCACGCGATCAATTATCTGTTCGGGCGGCAGAACGTCGAAAAGATGATGGGGCTGCGCCAGTTCGGCGGCGCGCAGGCCTATCCGAGCCGGGTCAAGGACGGGCCGGAGGTGGATTTCTCCACCGGGTCGGTGGGGCTGGGTGTGGCGATTACCAGTTTTGCCAGCCTGATCCAGGATTATGCCAGGCTGCATCATTTTGCCGATACGACGCATTCGCCGGCGCGGCATATCGCCATAGCGGGCGACGCGGAGCTGGACGAGGGGAATATCTACGAGGCGCTGCTGGAGGGCTGGAAGCACGATGTTCGTAACGTCTGGTGGATTGTAGATTACAACCGCCAGAGTCTGGACAGCGTGGTGCAGGACCGGCTGTTCGGGCGGTTCGAGGGATTGTTCGGGGACATGGGCTGGAACGTCGTGCGCATCAAGCACGGCCGCGCCCAGCAGGCGGCATTTGCGCGGACCGGCGGCGAGGCGTTGCGCGCCTGGATCGACGAGTGCGCGAACTCGCTGTATGCGGCGCTGACGTTCCAGGGCGGCGAGGCGTGGCGCGCGGCGTTGCTGGCGGATCTGGGGCAGGATGCGAAGTTACGCAAAATCATCGATCCGCTGACCGACGAGGAATTGGGTCACCTGATGACCAACCTCGGCGGCCACGATCTGGAATCGCTGCTGGAGGCGTTCGCGACCGCTGCCGCGGCCGGCGACAGGCCGACCTGTTTCATTGCTTACACGATCAAGGGAATGGGGCTGCCGTTCGCCGGGCATAAGGATAACCATTCCGGCATGATGACGGCTGAGCAGATGGAGGTGTTTCGCGCCTCGATGGGCATCAGGCCGGGGCATGAATGGGATCCGTTCGAGGGGCTGGACTTGCCGGCGGACGCGATGCGCGCGTTTATCGACAATACGCCGTTCGCGGAAAAGCTGACGCCGACGGGGCGGGTGCTGACGGCGCCGACGGTTGCGATCCCGGCGAGCGTGCCGCTGCCGAAGCTGGCCGGGCGGAAGATGTCGACGCAGACAGGGTTCGGCGAGATATTGGGCGAAATCGGGCGCGCCGAGGGGGCGTGGAAGGAGGTGGGCGCGCGGGTCGTGACATCGAGCCCGGACGTGACCGTTTCGACCAATCTGGGGCCGTGGGTCAACCGGCGCGGGCTGTTCGACCGGCATGTGCGCAACGATGTGTTCCGCGATTCCAAGGTGGCGAGCACGCAGCGCTGGGGCATGAGCCCGGCGGGGCAGCATATCGAATTGGGCATTGCCGAGCAGAATTTGTTTCTGCTGATGGGGGCGGCGGGATTGAGCCACAGCCTGTATGGCGCGCGGCTGTTTCCGATCGGCACGGTGTACGATCCGTTCGTCAATCGCGGGCTCGATGCGCTGATCTATGCCTGCTACCAGGATGCGCGGTTCCTGCTGGTTTCGACGCCGTCGGGGCTGACGCTGGCGCCGGAGGGCGGGCAGCATCAGAGTTTCAATACGCCGCTGATTGGCATGGCGCAGGATAGGCTGGCGAGCTTCGAGCCGGCCTATGTGGATGAGCTGGCGATCATGATGCGGCATGCTTTCGCGCATATGCAGGCGCCAGATGGCTCCGCGGTGTGGCTGCGGCTTTCGACGCGGGCGTTGCCGCAGAAAGTGCGCACGCTGGACGCCGCGGCGGTCATTGCGGGGGCGCATTGGGTGGTCGAGCCGGGGCCGGCGGCGCCGATTGCGATTGCGTATCAGGGGCCGGTGGCGCCGGAGGCGGAGGCGGCGTTCGAGGCTTTGCGCGAGGAGGTGCCGGAGGCGGGGCTGCTGGCGGTGACCAGCCCGGATCGGCTGCATGCGGGGTGGCTGGCGGCGCAGCGTGCGCGTCGCAGGGGCGAGCCGGCACGGAGCCATGTGGAGGGAATACTGGGGGCGCTGGCGCCTGGTGCGGCGCTGGTGACGGTGCTGGATGGGCATCCTTCGGCGCTGGCGTGGCTTGGTGCGGTGGGTGGGCAGCGCGTGGTGCCGTTGGGGGTGGATCGTTTCGGGCAGAGTGGGGATATTCCGGATATTTACCGGGAGTATGGGCTGGATACGGACGCCCTGCTGGACGCTTGCGCGCAGGCTTTGTTGAGCCGCCCGTGATACAAACGCCTCAGAGTTTAATCGTTGAAGGCCAGGGGCTCTGCCCATGGACCCCGTTGGGGCCTTGGCCCCAAACCCCAATTTATCTGTTCCGAGTTTCGCATCAACATTGAGCCCATTGGCAACGCTCGGCAGCCCGCATCGAACGCACAGAAGACTCCCGCCGCGCAGCGCTAACGACAGCGGCGGCACGCCGACGGGGGTTAGGGCGCAGAGCCCCCGGCCATATCTTTCATGCGCCTATAGCCGACTCGACGCAGCCATTCATCCTGGGGCCCAGGATTCTGTTTGGCTACAGGTGGGAGACTGGGCGACATGGCGAATGCAGTGTTGGAGCGGTATCGCGCGTTGCGTGCCGTGAGCGACGAGCTCCACAGCGGCTGCCTGCAGCTGGTTAGCCAAAAGACGGTGCGGGACACCGCCCGCGCGATCGGACTTTTGCGGGGTGGCACTCTGGCGATGGAGTACCCCGAAGAGGTTGTGCTGGTTCGCGATCTTTGTGTTCACACCGCGCGGCCCGGGCGCAGCCGCGCGGTCGATCGGTTTGCGCAGGCCGCCATTTTCGCAGCTGGATCGGACGCGGCGATGGTCCTTGGCGCGATGCAGCGCGCACGGTTCTCGATCTGGCAGGTGGTCGGGTATCATGACGATTGCGGCGTCATCGTGCAGGACACGCTGCGCAATTGCCAGACCTGGCTGGTGGATGAGGCGCTGACGGCAGGCTGCCGGATCGGCGAGGCTTATGCCGCCAGATTGCAAGTGGCCGGCGATTTTGTCATGTCGAACGGCCTTGTAGTGCCAATGACCAGGGCGCTGTTCGCCGAGTTCGACGATCGCATTACGCTTCCGCTACAAGTGATGGAGCCGTCCGCGCTCGCCGGGGACTACCGGTTCGCGCAAGCACTGTATCGCGCCGCAGTGGCAACGAATGCGATGGAGCGGGTGCAGTTCGCGGATACGCCGCTGGCCGCCTGAAATAAGGTGAAAAGCTCGGTAGTGTAACGACCAATTAACAAAAATTTTTGCTTCTTTTTTCAAAAAGAAGTGCTTCTTGTTCTTTTCCTAAATGAGCTTCCTGCCGGCAAGTCCGAGTCGTCCGGCATGTCAATACGATTCCTCGGCCGCATCCCATCGTCCTTTTTTAATTGCCGACTCGAGGCAGGGTCTTAGCATGCTCAGTCATCGGATTGGATCGACAGGAGGCTGGCGGCGTGGTCGACAGCATTGTTGAGCGCTATCGCGCTTTGCGGCGGGTGTGCAATGCCCATAACAGCGCATGCCTCCGACTGGTCAGCAGGAAGACGATGCTAGAAACAGCGCGCGCCATCGGCCTTGTGCGGGCCGGCACGCTGGTCCTCGACAGCGACGACGAAATCACGCTGGTCCTCGATCTCTGCCTTCATGCCGCGCGCCCCGGGCGCAGCCGCGCGATCGATCGGCTCGCGCATGCGTCTTCGTTTGCCGCCGGCTCGGACGAGGCCGTTGTGATGGCCGCGATGCAGCGCGCGCGGTTTTCGATTTGGCGCGTCGTGCGGCATTACGAGGCGGGCGGGCTGGTTTTAGAGGACACGCTGCGCGGCGGCGAGGCGTGGCTGATGGACGAGGGCATGAGCATGAGTGCCGAACCCGACTTTCAATTCGTCGGGCGGCTGTGCCGGCCGGACATGTTCGTTATCTCCACCGGGGTGATGGTTCCATTCGATACGGAGGTGGGAGATGAAATGGCGGAGCGCATGACGCCGGCCCTGCATGCATTGGCACCGTCCGCGTTGGCGGATGATTACCGTTTCGCGCAGCTGCTGTATCGCGCTTGCGTGGTCACTAACGCTATGGAGGGCGTGGTTTTTCTGAATACGCCTATGGCGGCTTGAACAAAAGAAAGACTTCTTTTTAAAAAAAGAAGCAAAAACTTTTGGTAATTGCTCACCCCCCTACTGGGGCGAGGTTTGCGGCGAGCGCGTGCTGGATTGCGGTGAGGATGTTTTTTTCTTTGAGTTTTGCGGTGCTGACGAGGGATCGGAAGGCGGCATAGGTTTCGGCCCCCCATGCCGAGCGGAAGCCGTTGGTGACCTTGCGGAATATGACGCTTGGCCGCAGCTGCCGTTCGGAGATGTTGTTGGT
>JAATGE010000117.1 GCA_015654825.1 Rhodospirillales bacterium | reverse complement strand
GGCGTCCTGTCTTGAGTCTGCCACGAAACCAGTCGGAAAGCCGGATGCGGGAAATCCGCACGTCCGGTTTGATGAGCGGGGAGGGGAACCGGAGTGATGCCGCCTGGCCCAAGCCACCGCGCCCCTCCTCGACTCTACAGCCTGGCATCGGCTGCGAGCCGATAGGCGAGACCCACGGTTCGCGAGACTGGTACAGAAGATTCCCGCCGCGCAGCGCATACGACAGCGGCGGCACGCCGTCGGGGGTGCAGGGGGCGGAGCCCCTTGGTCGGCGAAGCCACTAGAATTCAACGAATTGATTTCGTTCGATAATCCTTATCCTGGCGCTATGGGGCAGAGCCCTGGCCTTTCTCTCGTAGCCGTGGATATGGGCACCTTCGGTTTCCTGCTGGCGGAGCTTATGCCGCATGGGCAGGGGCTCTGGCCTACATCGCGGAATGCGCATAGTTTGTGGGGCGGTTCTGCTTCACAGCGCCGAGAAACCGCCATGACGCGCCGCCTGATCGACATCTCCACTACGCTGAAGACCGGGATTATCAGCGACCCGCCGACCGCCCTGCCGGAAATCGATTATGTGGCGCACGCTGCCGGCGCTCTTGAAATGACCGCGGCGTTCCCCGAGTTGCGTGCCGAGGATCTGCCGGACGGCGAGGGCTGGGCGATCGAGCGGCTGCGCATCAGCACCCACAACGGCACGCATCTCGATGCCCCATGGCACTTTGCCAGCACGATGGATAACGGAGCTCGCGCCATTACGATCGACGAAGTGCCGCTGGAATGGTGTTACGGGCCCGGCATAAAACTGGATTTCCGCCATCTTCCCGATGGCCATGTGGTGACGGAAGCGGAGGTGGCGGCGGAAATTGCGCGGATCGGCCATACGCTGCGGCCGCTCGATATCGTGCTGGTGAATACCGCCGCCGGGGATCGTTACGGAGAGGACGATTACCTGGTTCGCGGCTGCGGCATGGGACGCGATGCCACGCTCTATCTGCTGGAGCACGGTGTGCGGGTTACCGGGACCGACGCCTGGAGCTGGGACGCGCCATTCTATTACACGGCCCGGCGCTTTGCCGAGAGCCACGATGCCAGCATCATCTGGGAAGGCCACAAGGCAGGCCGCGCAAGAGGCTATTGCCATCTGGAAAAGCTCGGCAACCTGGCTTCGTTGCCGGATAGCGGGTTTCTGGTCAGCTGTTTTCCGGTCAAGATCGAAGCGGCCTCGGCGGGATGGACCCGGGCGGTGGCAATTCTCGAAGAGAAGTAAGCAAGGCCAGGGCTCTGCCCAGCTTGTCGTATCCCCGGCGAAGCCATCGCCCCACATGATTATTCAGGCTTCGCCGTTCCCCGCAGCAGAATCGGGGTCTGGGGCCTGCGGCCCCGTCGCGCGCAGCACGCCTCCGGCGTACGGGTCCAGGGCATAGCCCTTGCCTTCCCTTAATGGTTTGTCTGTCAAAACGTCCAGGTCCAGACAATCGCCGCTTTCTTGATCTGCATTTTCTTGATGTCCAGATCGATGTCCGGCTTCAGCGAACCGTAATCGCCGAGCTTGACGCCATTCTTGTCGACGATTTTGGTAATGAAATCCGGCAGCTTGATCATTTGTTGCGGGTCTGCCTTCGGCGGGATTTTCAGATTGGCGATCTTGTCGCCAAGGTCCTTGGACACCTGGTCGGCGTCCTTGGTCAGGCTTGCGCGCTGCTTTTTCAGCGCGTCCATCTTGTCGATCTCGTCTTGCACGTCTTTGAGGTCCTTGGCGATCTTCTGGATCGCCTTGCCCCAATCGTCGACCAGCTTGGAGACCGTTTTGGTGATCTGGTCGAAGTCCGCTGTGTCGCCCATGATATGGTTTCCTTTGAGGTGGGGCCCTGCGAAGAAGGGCTGCTGGCGCCGAGCGATCGCCATATGGCGCCGATGTGTGCACGGCAATGCGTAAGGCTCGCCGGCAGGGGACCGGGTGCGTCCAGGCCCGGGGGATTATACCGTTGGTCCGCTTCAAATAAAAGGCGGCGTCAGGCGCCGGTCTGGCACGAGAAGAAACGCCGGCGCTCCCTCTGGAGCCCGACCCCGTGCCGCCGTTGTCGTTCGCGCTGGGCGGCGTGAGTCTTCGGCATGGCCAGTGCAGGCTGATTGATCTCTGTCTTTCGCCTCAGTGTCGATGCTAATTTCGGAACGGATAAGATGGGGTCTGGGGACTTGTCCCCAGCGGGTCCAGGGCAGAGCCCTGGCCTTGCTTCTCTCGCTTAGCTTTCGGCCATGGGGCAGAGCCCTCGCCGCTTCGGATGTGTCGACCTTTACGCGTATTGGTATTACTCCAGCCCGACATCGGCCGCCGCGGCCGTGGCACGGTCGGCCGCGATATCGAGCGAGCGGCAGGCCAGCAGATAAATCGCGGCGGAAACCGGCAGCCCCACGACCATCGCAATATCCGCGCCGCCGAGCGCGCGTGCCACCGGGCCGGTATAGAGGCCGGTGCTGAAGAACGGCACCATGGCAACGAACCCGCCGGCGTAAGCGACCAGTCCGCGCCAGTTCCAGCGCCCGTACATGCCGTGTGGATTGAAGATCTCCCGCACCGAATAGTGGCCGTGCCGAACGACGTAGAAATCCACCAGGTTGATCGCCGTCCAGGGCGTGAACAGGTAGAGCAGCAACGCCAGCAGATCGGCGAACCGGCCGACGAAATCGTCGGACGAGAATGTTGCGATAGCGGTGGAGGCGGCGGCGATCAGCGCCAGGCTCACCATGCGGGCGCGCACGCCGGCCCATTTGCCGCCGAACGAGTCCACCATGCTCAGCAACGTCAGCGATCCGCCGTAGAGATTGAGGCTGGTGATGGTCACCAGCCCGAGCAGGCTGGTGAGCAGCAACGGCGCGCCGAAGCCCGGGTAAACGGCGTCGCCGGCGGCGCGCACCGAGGCGGCCAGCTCGCGCCCCGGGCTGCCGGCAGCCGCGAGCATGCCGACCAGCATCATCCACGCGCCACCGATCAGGCCGCCGGAAAACGTCCACCAGAAAGCGCCGCGCACGCCGACGTCGCGCGGCAGGTACCGGGAGTAGTCCGAAACGTAGATCGACCAGCTCAGCTGGTAGGCGGCGGCGGCAAAGAATTGGGAGAGGAACGGTGTGGCCGCGAAGCCGGAGATCGAGAATTGCGCCGCTTGCAAGTGCAGCGTGAGGTCCGCGCCGATCGTATAGGCCAGCAGGGCGGCGATCAGTACGGCGGCCAGCACGCGCTGCGCGATGTGGATCCAGTCGTAGCCGACCACCGCGAGTGCGACGGCAACGAGCGAGAATGCGGTGAACGCCAGCCGCGGATCGGCGCCGGTCAGCAGGTGCAACGTCTGCCCGGCGAGTTGCTGATTGACGGCGTTGAAGCCGACATAGGTTACCAGGGCGACAACCCAAACGAGCAGCGCGCCGCGGTAGCCGAATTGCGGCCGCGACTGAATCATTTGCGGCAGGCCGAGTTGCGGCCCCTGCGCGGCATGGAACGCCATGAAGAAGGTACCGAGGGCGCTGCCGCCGATGATCGCCACGGCGGCCCATAGCAGGTTCAGCCCCTGCGCCACGCCGATCGTGCCGGCGGCCAGTGTGGCGAGGTGGGCATCGCCCATGAACCACACGGGCCACAGGTGCCAGGCGTGGCCGTGACGCTCGCGCAGCGGCACGTAGCCGATGGAGCGCTGTTCGATCACCGCCAAGGAACGGCGCCCGGGTTCGCGGGAGAATGAAGGGCGCTGCAACCGGCGCGTGTGTGGGCGCTGCTGCGGGCGAACGTTTCAACCATCGCGAGTATTTGATTGACGTCGTGCAACCGGTGGCTGGTGCGTAAATGCGCGCGGTTGTAGTGTGCCGCGCTGGTCCGCCCTCCGATCAATGGCCGCACGCGGGCGGCCGCACAGCAAAAAAGGGAGGTTTTCGCAATGACACACACAATCCTGGCCGGCAGCGTTCGCGCCACGATGCCGGGCGCACTGGTGATCGGCAAGGCGGATCCCGCCGAGCGGCTGGAGGTGACCGTGCTGGTCCGCCGGCAGGCTTCCGCCGAGTTGGCGGCGCGCGTCGGCGAGCTCGCGCGGCCGGATGCGCCAGCCAAGCATCTGAGCCGCGAGGAGTTCGCGCAACATCACGGTGCGTCGAGCGCCGATTTCGCCGCGGTGAAGAAATTCGCTGTCGCGCATGGGCTGTCGGTCGTGCAGCAGGACGCGGCGCGCCGCACCATCGTGCTGGCCGGCACGGTCGCGCAGTTTTCCGATGCGTTTGAGGTGGAGCTGCAGCAATTCGAACACGAAGGCGGTACTTATCGCGGCCGCACCGGCCCGATCCATGTACCCAACGAGCTGGCAGGGACCGTGGAGGCGGTGCTGGGGCTGGACGATCGGCCCGCGGCGCGACCGCATTTGCGCGGCCTGAACGGATCGGCGGCGCCGGCGGCCGCTACCGCGTTCACGCCGTCGCAGATCGCCCGGCTTTATGGTTTCCCTGCCGGTACCGGCGCGGGCCAATGCATTGCCATCATCGAACTCGGCGGCGGCTACCGGCCGCGCGACCTCAGAACATATTTCAACCAGCTTGGCGTTGCACCGCCGCGGGTCACCGCCATTTCGGTGGACAATGCGCACAACCACCCGACCGGCAGCGCCGCCGGGCCGGATGGCGAGGTGATGCTGGATATCGAGGTGGCCGGCGCGGTCGCCCCGGCGGCGCACCTGGCGGTCTATTTCGCGCCCAATACGGATTCGGGCTTCCTCAACGCCATAACGACGGCCGTGCATGACGCGGTCAACAAGCCGTCGGTCATATCGATAAGCTGGGGCGGGCCGGAAGCGAGCTGGACCGCGCAGTCGCTGAACGCGTACGACCAGGCGTTTCAGGATGCGGCGGCGCTCGGCGTTACCGTGCTGGCGGCGGCCGGCGACAACGGCGCCAGCGACGGCCTCAACGACGGCAAATTCCATGTGGATTTCCCGGCCTCCAGCCCGCACGTCACGGCGTGCGGCGGGACCAATATCCAGGCTCATGGGACCACGATCCTCAGCGAAACGGTTTGGAACGACGGGCCGCATGGCGGCGCCGGCGGCGGCGGTGTCAGTTCGTACTTCGCGACGCCGTCCTGGCAGGTCAGCCTGCGTACCAAGGACTCCGCCGGCACGACGGCACCGTTGCAGAAGCGCGGCGTGCCCGATGTCGCCGGCAATGCCGATCCGGTCAGCGGCTATCGCGTGCGCGTGGACGGCCAGAGCCTGGTGTTCGGGGGCACCAGCGCGGTGGCGCCGCTGTGGGCGGGGCTGATTGCGCTGATCAATCAGGCGAAGGGCAATTCGCGCGGCCTGATAAATCCGAAGCTCTATGCCAATCGGCCGGCGCTGACCGACATCGTGCATGGCGGCAACGATGGCTTCGTGGCGCAGGCGGGGTGGGATGCCTGCACCGGCCTCGGCTCGCCGCGTGGCACGGCGCTGGCAGCGGTGCTGTAGTGTCGGTCTCGTAACGGGGAGAGTTGCCGGCGCGCCTAGGACGGCGCGCCGGCTTCGGCCGGTGCGGCAACGATGGCGATTGTTACCAGCGCGGTTGCCGCGTGTATCTCGGCACCGGCCTGCACGGAATAGACATCGGCGGCGACAACGACCGTGCGGCGGCCGGGCTTGATGACGCGCGCGCGGCTGAACGCGCGCTCGCCGCGTGCGGGCGCCAGGAAATTGACCTTGAACTCGGCGGTGACGACGGCCTGGCCCGGGCCCAGCAGCGTGCCGACCGCGATGCCGGCCGAATTATCCACCAGAAAAGCGATAACGCCGCCGTGCAGCCAGCCGAGCCGCTGCAGCAGCTCCGGCCGGCGCGTAACGGAAACCGTGCAAGTGCCCGGCCCCACCTCCACAATTTCGGCGCCGACATGCGCCATGAACCCGATCGGCACGTCGCGCTTGCGCAGTTCGCGTTCGGCGTAATCCTGCATTACCGACTCCAACTTGCGTCGTCGAACAAGGAACAATTAACAAAAGTTTTTGCTTCTTTTTTCAAAAAGAAGTGCTTGTTCTTTTTTGAAAAAAAGAACCAAAAAACTTTTGTTCATTTTGGCTTCGCCTTTGCCCGAGGCGCCCGCGCTAAAAACGATCCTTGGCGGTACGGATTTCCCCGAGGCGCGCGGCCGTAGGCGCGCGCAGGAACGGGTTGGTGGCACGCTCCTGTGCCAGAATGGACGGCACCGTAGGCTGGCCCGCGGAACGCAACTGCATGACCTCCAGCGCGCGGGCGTGCAGCGCCAGGTTTTCCGGCTCCACGGTCAGCGCGAACCGCACGTTGTTTTCGGTGTATTCGTGGCCGCAGGCGATCAGGGTGTGGTCCGGCAAAGCGGAGAGTTTTTTCAGCGAGGCAAACATTTCCTCCGCCGTGCCCTCCAGCAGCTTGCCGCAGCCGACGGAGAACAGCGTGTCGCCGGCCAGCAGTACCGCGCCGTTGGCGAAAAAATAGGCGATGTGGCCGCGCGTGTGGCCGGGCACCTCGATCACGCGCGCCTCGCTGTCGCCGAACGGCACCAGGTCGCCTTCGCGCACGGCGATATCCAGTTTCGGCAGCCGGTAGGCGTCCGCTGCTGCCCCAACCACGGGACAGCCCCAGCGGGCGCGCACCTCGTCGGTGCCGAACACGTGGTCCAGGTGATGGTGGGTCAGCAGGATCAGGTCCAGGCGTCCCGCAGCCTCGATGGCGGGAGCGACACCGGCGGCATCCGCGGGGTCGACGATGGCCACCGCGCCTGTGGCCGTGTCACGCAACAGCCACGCATAGTTGTCGGAGAGGATGGGCACGGGCTGGACGGTCACGCTCATGATCACTACCTCGCGGGCCAGGGATGCGCTTCACTAGCATCCCCCCATCCGGCGGCACCATGCACGGCACCGTAGAGATCACCGCTCCCGCGGGTTCGGCCGCCGCCTTCTACGCCTCGCCGAGGGGTGCGACGGCGATCGCGGTGCTGCGCGAGCGCATGGCGGCGTTCTGGCCCGATCTGGCTGGGCAGTCGGTGCTTGGGCTCGGTTTTGCCGAGCCTTATTTGCCGCTGTGGCAGAATGCGGCGTACCGCTGCCTGGCCGCGGTGCCGGAAAAACTTGCCCCGGCCATTTCCCGCCACGCCTGCCTGGTGGCGGAGGACCGCCTGCCGTTCCCCGACCTGAGTTTCGACCGTATTCTGCTGGTGCACGGCGTGGACGTTGCCGACGACGCAAGGCGCCTGTTGCGCGAGGTATGGCGCGTGCTGAAGGATGACGGCCGCATTTTGGTTGTCGCGCCAAATCGTATCGGCCTGTGGGCGCATGTGGAGAGCACCCCGTTCGGCCAGGGTCATCCGTACAGTCCGGGGCAGCTTGCCGCTCTGCTGGCCGCAGGCATGTTCCGCCCGGAGCGGCGGGATGCGGCCCTGTTCGTGCCGCCGACCAACATCCGCGCGGTGCTGCGTGGCTGGCCGGTATGGGAGCAGGCGGGCCACGCCGTCGCGCGCAATCTCGCCGGCGTAACCCTGACCGAGGCCGTAAAAGACGCCTACGCCGCGCTTCCCACCGGGGCGGTTGTCCGCCGCCAGGTAATCGCCCCAGAGCCGATCTAGTCGCGCGTTAACTCCCGCCGCGCAGCGCTAAAGACCACGGCGGCACGCCGGCCGGGGTCCAGGGGGCGGCGCCCCTGGCCGCCGGAGGCCAACCCTTGCTTATCCCGCCTTGTTGTTCTACACGCCCGCGCTTCGCCGGCACCCCTGGAGGCCGGCGTTTCCTGTTGGAGCATGGCTAAGGCCGAATACACGTCACTAGAGGCCGAGGCGCGTGCGCGAGCTGGTAAGGGGGCGGCGCGTGCGACCCGGCGGGCAGGCAAGGTGCCTGCTGTTATCTATGGGGCCAAGCAGGCCCCCACCCTGTTGGCGCTCGACCCCGCGCTGGTTACCAAGGAAGTGAACCGCGGCGGCTGGCGCTCGCGGCTGTTCGAGCTGAAGGTCGCCGGTGAAAGCCATCGCGCGCTAATGCGCGATGTGCAGTTCCATCCGGTGAAGGATACGCCGGAACACGTCGATTTTCAGCGCCTGGCGCCCGGCGAGCACATTCGCGTGGCGCTGGCCGTGCATTACCTGAACGAGGCGACCAGCCCCGGGCTGAAGCGCGGCGGCGTGCTGAATATCGTGCGCCACACGATCGAGGTGTGGGCCGACCCGGACCACGTGCCGGCCTTCTTCGAGGTCGATCTCGGGCCGCTGGAAATCAACGCCGCCATACGCTGGCACGATTTGCGCGGGACCGAAGGCATTCGCCCGACGATCGCCGAGCGTGACTTCGTGGTGGCGACGGTCGCGCCGCCGACGAAGTCCGCTGGCGACGCACCGGCGGAGGCAGCAGCCGGCGCGGCCGCGCCGGCCACTGCCGCGGCACCGGCAAAGGCCAAGGCAGCGCCGGCCAAAGCGGCGCCGGCCAAGGCAGCGCCCGCCAAGCCGGCGGCCGCAAAGAAGAAGTAAGCCGTGAGGCTGTGGGTCGGGCTGGGCAATCCGGAGCCAGGCATGGACCGCAACCGGCACAATGTCG
>JAATGE010000524.1 GCA_015654825.1 Rhodospirillales bacterium | reverse complement strand
GTGACTTCCGAGGCGAACGAGCGGAGCTGGTCCACCATCGTGTTGATGGCTTCCTTGAGCTGCAGGATTTCGCCGCGCACGTCGACGGTGATCTTCTTCGACAGGTCGCCGTTGGCAACGGCGATCGTAACATCGGCGATGTTGCGTACCTGCGCCGTCAGGTTAGAGGCCATGGAATTGACCGATTCCGTCAGGTCCTTCCACACGCCGGTCACCTCGCTCACCTGCGCCTGGCCGCCGAGTTTGCCGTCGGTGCCGACCTCGCGGGCAACGCGCGTCACCTCGGAGGTGAATACGCTGAGCTGCTTTATCATCGTATTGACAATGGATGCCGACCGCAGGAACTCGCCCTGTAGCGGCCTGCCGTCGACATCCAGCGGTACCGTCTGCAGCAGGTCGCCCTTGGCGACGGCCGCGATGGTATGGGTGACCGCGGTGGTAGGCCAAAGCAGGTCGTCCATCAGCGTATTGATGGATGTCTCCATCTCCGCCCACGCGCCGCCGCCGACCCCGAGCTTGACGCGGGTGCGGGTCTTGCCTTCCCGGCCGACCACCTGGCCCACGTTCTCGAGCTGCCCCGCCATACGTTCGTTAGCAGAGACGATGTCGTTGAAAGTATCGGCAATCTTTCCGGCGCGGCCAACAAGATTGCCGGGAAGCCGCACCGAGAAATCGCCGCCCCGCATGGACTGGAGTGCATCGAGCAGCTCATCCAGACTCAATACAGAATGATCGTCGGTGTCGACAGGCCGGCCGTTGGCTCGCCCGCGGCGTGCAATTGCCTCGGGGCCCGAGCTTTTTGGGCCTTCTGATCCGATGTCGCTGGTTACGGATTCGGGCATGTCCGGTCTCGCGCTAGGGTCAACGAACGGATGAAGCTACCACAGTCGGCTCGTCTAGCTAGGCGTCGCTGGTGCGCGGCCGTCGTACCAGTATTAAGCCTCGGCCAGTGTGCACACGCCAATCGCAGGCGAACTCCTCCCGAAGACGGCTATATCTTGCCGGCTGGCTTATGCAACCTCTGATATCGAGGCGGGTTCCTCTGCCACACCGGCGGTCAGCGCCAAGGCAGCCTGCGCGCCGCGTCGCTCGCCGGATTGCCCGGCCGTCCGTCGCGCGGCAAATGCGGTGGTACTCTGGCTCAACGAGGTTGCGGCATCGAGCGTTGCTGTTGCCGGCCGACCGCATGCTCGCCGATCGTTTGGTCGCAGTCAAAGGGCGCCCGTCATCGGTCGAACTGTTGGGCCCACGCGACGCGTCATGGGCGCAATCGCGTCATCCAGCCGCGCTTGGCGCCTACCGCGCCCGATCGTTGGGCCGCGCTGGAGTCCCGTCGTGGATCGATCCCGCTGCGGATACTTTTCTGATTATCCCAGCGGCTAATCCGAACGACCAATCTCGGGGAAATCTACCGACCGATCAATGCGCATGCCGGGTATTGAAGGCCATGATATAATTTATCAGGCTTTGCCGCTCGGTGGCGGTCAGGCTGAACGGCGGCATGCTCGCATGACTTTGGCTGATCACGTGCGCCAGATTGTCTGGCGTGCCGCTCCGCGGGTCGTTTGAAATGGTAAGAAAACTCGGCGCGTGTGCGGATGGATTGCGCGGCGCCACTCCGGGCGTCACCTCATGGCAAGTGGCGCAGTATTTCCTCGCGATATCAGGTGCATTGGCCCACGCCGGCGTCATGACGAAGCAGATCCCTACGGCGACCATCGGGAAAGCCGCACGCATTGACCGCGCAAGGAATGACTGTAGCATGGCACGCTCCGGTTGCGCGGCCTCCGCATGCCGCCACCCGCATCCTAGCCCATCCTGTATCCGGCCAGATTGATCTACGACAATCGGCTGACGGCTTGCCCCGGAGCGAAGCGAAGGAATTTCATGAAGAATTTGCCCCTGGCAAGAGTATACCAGCTACTCGAACCGGGCCCGGTCGTGTTGCTGACGACCGCGAACAAGGGCCGCAGCAATGTCATGACTATGTCCTGGCACATGATGGTGGAGTTCGAGCCGCCGCTGGTAGCATGCGTTGTCGGCGGCGCGGGCTACAGCTTTGCCGCCTTACGGGCAACACGTGAATGCGTCATTGCCGTGCCCGCATTGGCGCTGGCGCCGAAAATCGTCGCGGTCGGCAATTGTTCGGGTCGCGACGTGGATAAATTCGAGAAATTCGGCCTGACGCCGGTGCCCGCCAGGCAGGTCGCTCCGCCGCTGGTGGCCGAGTGTTTCGCCAATCTCGAATGCAAAGTGATCGATACACGCCTCGTCAGCGTCTACAATCTTTTCATACTCGAGGTCGTCAAGGCGTGGAGCGATCCTGCGCAGAAGCAGCCGAAGACCATCCACCATCACGGCTACGGAAGGTTTGCCGTCGATGGCGAGATGATCAAGCTGAAGTCGAAAATGCGGTAATCGGAAGGCACGCGTCGAGCCGCGCAACGATTGAGCGATCGAAAAGGCCAGGGCTCTGCCCTGGACCCGCTGGGGACAAGTCCCCAGACCCCTGTTAGCGCTGCCCGGCTTTTCCTTGCATTCCTTGCGCATCCCCGAAATGACATGGGTGTTCAGGCTTCGCCGTGTCCCCGATGGACCGGGGCATGGGGCCGCCGTGCGCAGCATGCTTTCGCAGCACGGCCTCGCCGCGCGAAGCGCGCCTTCGGCGTGAGGGGGCCGGGCGAGGAGGCCACTACGCTGGTCGGTATTTACACGGGCCCGGGTGATACCGGGCACATCCCGCCACCCGATCGAACCGGAGGGCGGGTTCCCTCGTCGCGTGTCCGCAACAACGGCATTTCAGCGCATAAGCAGAACATAAACTCAACTTTTTTGTTTAACGCAACCATTGCCGGCAAGCCGCGTTACACAGGGGGCGGCGACCCGCCCTGCCAAAAAGTGGGCTACCAGGTGCCAAAATAGCGACAGGAGCATGCGAAATGCAACACGACGGAGCCCGGCGGACAAAATTGCGACGGATGCCGGCTACCGAACGCGGGCGAGGTGATTTGGAAGATACGCTGTGGGCAATCTTCAATGACGCATTCATGCATGGCGATGACGCGGTCGCGGAACGCGTGTTGGCGACGATCCTGGGGCTGATGGCAAGGCGCCGCGCGGCGTCCGGCTATCGCGACCTAAGGCCTGGCGACGCAACCGAAGCCCCGCGACGGGAACACCAGAATGGTAACGGCCAGCCGAACCGCCAGGGACAGCGGTAACGCGGCGGGTTGCTACACACCGGGCATTGCGGGGAGTGGCTCAAACGGTGCGCTGCCGCGCCGGGGCCTCGGCCGCGCGGAAAGTTGGCCCGACACCGCCGCGGTCGCTACCGTCGCGCGGCCTAAATCCCTGCACGATCAAAACAGTCCCCCGCCGAAGCTCGATGTCGATGTCAAACTGTAGAGTCGAGGAGGGGCGCGGTGGCTTGGGCCAGGCGGCATCACTCCGGTTCCCCTCCCCGCTCATCAAACCGGACGTGCGGATTTCCCGCATCCGGCTTTCCGACTGGTTTCGTGGCAGACTCAAGACAGGACGCC
>JAATGE010000548.1 GCA_015654825.1 Rhodospirillales bacterium | reverse complement strand
GCGGCGGGTGCCGCCCTTGGCCATGTAGACGTGCTGATCAACAATGCCGGGCTTGGCAGCGAAGCATCAGTCGTGGACATGACCGACACGCAGTGGCATCGCGTGCTGGACGTAACGCTCACTGGCGTGTTCCGCATGACGCGTGCATTTCTTCCCGGCATGTATGCGCGCCGATCCGGGGTGATCGTCAACAACGCATCAGTTCTCGCCTGGCGGGCGCAAAAGGGGCAGGCGCATTATGCGGCCGCCAAGGCGGGCGTGATGGCATTTACTCGCTGTGCCGCGCTGGAAGCCGCGGAATTCGGCGTGCGGATCAATGCGGTGGCACCCAGTCTCGCGATGCACCCGTTCCTTGCCAAAGTGACCAGCGAGGAGACGCTCGCCCGCCTGACCGAAAAAGAAGCTTTCGGCAGCCCGGCCGAGGTGTGGGAGGTCGCCAACGTCATGATTTTCCTGGCCTGCGACCTTTCCAGCTATATGACCGGCGAAGTCATTTCCGTCTCCAGTCAAAGGGCCTAATGAATGGCGCATATTTATGCCTCACCGCGCGATCTGCTGGGACAGGAGGGCCAGAAGCTTGGCCCAACGCCCTCCGTGCTCATCGATCAGGAGCGCATCGATCTATTTGCCCGTGCCACGTTCGATCACCAATGGATTCACATCGATCCGGAGCGCGCGGCGACGGGGCCTTATGGTACCACGATCGCCCACGGCTACCTTACCCTGAGCCTGGCTGCCTATTTCCTGTCGCAACTGGTTGAAGTGCGCGGCATGAAATACGGCATCAACGTCGGCTCCGACCGGCTGCGTTTCGTAAGCCCCGTCCGAGTCGGGTCGCGCCTTTTCGCCACTGGCGAGATCATGAAAGCCGAGGAAATCAAGGGGGCGATCCAATCGGTGGTGCGCCTTGCGATTGAAATCGAGGGCGAGGACAAGCCCGCCTGCGTGATCGACAAAATCAGCCGCTATTACCTCGATTAGACACACGCGCCTATCCAGAAGGCGCCAGGGAGCCAGCCATGCGTGAAGCCGTAATCGTATCGACCGCCCGCACCGGCGTGGGCAAAGCCTACCGCGGCGCCTTCAATGACACCGAAGCGCCGGTGCTAACGTCCCACGTCGTGAATGCGGCGCTCGACCGCGCCGGCATCGATCCGGCCCGGGTCGACGATCTTTTCTGGGGCGTCGGCAACCAATGGCACACCCAGGGTTTTAACCTCGGCCGCCTGACAGTGCAGGCCTCGCGCCTGCCGATCACCGTCCCGGGTTTTTCGCTAGATCGTAAGTGTAGTTCAGGCCTCAACACGATCGCGCTCGCCGCCCGCGCCATCATGGTCAACGAAATCGATGTCGCCGTGGCCGGCGGCTCCGAAAGTATTTCTTTGACCATCACAAAGGCAGCGCCGCGCTACCAGAACAAGTCGGTGATCGAGCACGTGCCGGCGGCCTACATCGCCATGATCGAAACGGCCGAAATCGTCGCCGAGCGTTACGGAATCAGCCGCGAAGCGCAGGACGAGTTCGCCGCGCTAAGCCAGCAACGCGCCGCTGCCGGCCAGGCAGCGGGATATTTTGCGGCCGAGATTGTCCCGATTACCGTGCAAAAAGCCCTGCTGGACCGCGACGGCAACGCTGCCGGCCACGAAAAGGTCACACTGGACCGCGACGAAGGCGTGCGCGCCGACACCACCGCCGAGGGCCTGGCACGACTGAAACCAGTATGGAAGGACGGCCAGTGGGTGCATGAAGGCAAGTACATCACCGCCGGCAACGCCAGCCAACTCTCCGACGGCGCCAGCGCCCAGGTACTGATGGACCGCGCCACCGCCGAGCGCGAAAACCTGCCGATCCTCGGCATCTACCGCGGCTTCCAGGTCGCCGGCTGCGAGCCTGACGAAATGGGCATCGGCCCGGTCTTCGCCATTCCAAAACTGCTGGCTCGTGCCGGCCTCACAATCGATGACATCGATTTGTGGGAAATCAACGAAGCGTTTGCAAGCCAGGCACTTTATTGCCGCGACAAGCTCCGCATCGATCCGGCAAAACTGAATGTCAATGGCGGTGCCGTCGCCATCGGCCATCCGTTCGGCATGACGGGATCCCGCCTGGTAGGGCATGCCCTGATCGAGGGCAAGCGGCGTGGCGCGAAGCGTGTTGTCGTATCGATGTGCGTCGCCGGGGGCATGGGTGCGGCCGGGCTGTTTGAGATTCCGTAGGAAATAGGCCAGGGGCTCTGCCCCTGGACCCCGCTGGGGACTAGTCCCCAGACCCCATTTTGTTGGCTCCAAACATATAATCGACAACGGCGGCACGCCGGCTTGGGTCCAGGGGGCAGAGCCCCTTGGCCTTCCTACCCTAACTTAATAACTTTCGTCCTCGGCACGGGATGCGTTTCGGCGCCCGTCCACCGCCACAGCATGGTTCCATGCTCGTGCCCAGCCGTATCGATCCAGTTACCAAACCCCGGATCGCTCGCCGCGACAACTACGGTTACCGACTGATCTTCGTTCAGTCGGGCCGAAGAATGGTTCACGTGAACACGATGCGCCCGATAATCCAGCGATTCCATCCAGTAGTTGTTCACCTGGAAATTCCACGCCCTGCAAGCAGGAACAACCGTCTCGATCACAAGCGCCTGATCTGCCGCCAATTGCCAATAACCGTGCAGGTAGTAAATCATCGGATCACCGCCGGCGCGCCAAAACATAGTCTGATCGATGGTGGCAAGTTGGTTGAATTGCTCAGTCCGAAACATTTCCGTCCACCGCAGGAACGTGCGCGCGGTGCCATCAACAAACCCGGTCGTGCGCGCCAGCGCAGCTGCCAGGAACGAAGCCGAAAGCGGCGTCGGCGTCGCCGGACCGCCAAGCGCCGCAATGCTCATTTCGCACGCTGTCTGTGTCGCCCGATCGGAGAACGTCTGCCTAACAACCAGCAAACTGGTATCGTCCTCCATCTTCAGCCAATTGGTCGCGCCGGCAGGCCGCTCCTTGGCAAGATCGATTTCAAACCTTCCATCGGCACCAACTACCATCTCCTCCCGCGCCAGTTCCCCGGTCGAGGCCATGGTACCATCGATCGCATAGCGGTTCGCCTTGGACCCAAATGTCAAAATCGGCACCGTGCCCAATCGTCCCGTGATGCGATAGCGCCGCGCGCCGGAAACAGTCGCATTGAGATAATAATTGTCCGGATTATCAGCACCGATTTTGGCCGTTAGGTGCGACGCCTGGTAAAACCCCGGAAAATCAGGGTCGGCCCATTCCAGGTTCATTTCAAGTGCCACACGGAGCAGGCGCGTGAGATAGCGAAATCCCTCCGCGCGATCCAATTCGTTCGCCGCCGGCGCAGCTCCCAGGACAATATCCCCCGCCTGCTCCAGCCGGCGGCAAAATTCGCGCCACAGTGCGCCGCTCGCAAGATCCTCCCCGGCTGACATGCACGCCTCCATCGCCGTCGCGGGACATTTTTCGCGAAATATCCAAGTGCGACTTGAACCGCCCGACATTTTCGCTATCCTGCAACCTATGTCAAACGGTGCCGGACCGAGCGGCAGAATCCCGCGCACCAGGTGAAGCTTGCACCAGGTGAAGCTTGCACCGGGCAAAGCGGCGGCGGGGCGGACATGGCGGCGGTCTACAAGCTTTCACCAAACGACGAATTCGCCCACGCCCCCGGGCCGGAGATCAATTTCAACGAAAGCGTGTATGTCAACGCGTTCGACGACACGACGGGCATCGGCGGATGGATGCGCCTGGGCAACCGCGTCAACGAGCGATACGCGGAACTTTCCGTTGTGCTGTATTTGCCGGATGGCCGCCTCGCGGTACAGTTCGCACGTCCCCCGATCACACATAACGACAATTTTAACGCCGGTGGCCTGAAATTCGAAGTCATTCAACCCATGCGCCACCTCGCCGCGACCTACGAAGGCGAGCTCCTGATCGTTGCCAACCCGCAGGACCTGCGGGATCCGGCGCGCCTGTTCGCCACCGCGCCCCGCGAACCCGCCAGCGTCGTATGGAATTTGAAAACAATCTCGCCCCAGCACGGCGGCGAACCAACCACCGCCGATCAGCCAACGATGTATGGCCGCGATTTTTCCCTGGGACATTTCAACCAGCACGTTAGTGTCACCGGCCACATCGCGGTTGGCGGCATCACCTGGCTTCTCGCACCCGGCCACGGCTGGCGCGACCATAGCTGGGGCCCGCGCTGGTGGACCAATATCGTGTGGTATCGCCTGCTGCTGTGTACATTTCCCGATGGGCGCGGCTTCATGATCCACAAGATCGCCGACACCACCAACCGCGCCCGCCGTTCCGGCGTGTTGCTGATCGACGGGGCCTATCATGAGATCGCCGATTTCGATCTCGTCACGGACTGGACTGCCGAGCATGATCCCTCGCGCATCCGCGTGAACGTCATTACCGAAGATGGTATTCGTGCAACGATCCTGGGTGAGGTGCTGGCGCTTGCCCCGCTGCGCAACCATCGCCGCGAGAACGATGTCGCGCTCATGAGCCGTATTGCCGAAGGCCATGTGCGTTGGACGTGGGACGGCACCGCGGGTTTCGGTATGGCGGAATATATCGAGCGCATTTCCCCCGATGGCAGCTTTGCCGGCTACCCGCTCTGACCCGACCGCTGCGTTGCGGGCCGCGGTCCGGCGGCGTTGGGGCAATGCCGCCGATGTGGAGAACATCGAGCAGGTGACACTCGGCGGCTCCAACCGCACACTTCTGTTCGACCTGGTGCAGGGCACCCAACGCACACGCCTGGTGTCGCGGGAAGAAACGTTTGCCGGCGCTGAAAAGCCGTTTCTGTCGCCGGCCGCGCAATTTCAGATCATGTCGATCGCGCATAAAAATGGCCTTTGCGTGCCGGAACCGTTGTTTACCTATGACTCGAACGACGAAATAGGCCCCGGCTTCGTGACGACATTTGCAAACGGCACCGCCCTGCCGCGTCGCCTGCTCGCCGACACCGAACACCACGCCAGCATCCTCCATCAGTTGGCCATCACGGTGGCAAAACTGCACGCCATCGATCCCGCATTGTTCGCATTTCTTGCCGACCTGCCGGAAAGCGGCGACCCGATTGCCGCCATGCGCTACCGCATCGATAATCTGGGCGAACCCCACCCCGCCCTCGAGCTTGGCCTGCGCTGGCTTGAACGTCACCCGCCACCGCAGCGCCCCAAGACAGTGGTGCACGGCGACTTCCGCACCGGCAATTTCCTTGTCGATGACGGCAAGGTTACCGCTCTGCTGGACTGGGAATGCTGCCATCTTGGCTCACCCGCCGAGGATCTCGGTTGGTTCTGCACGCGCTCCTGGCGTTTTGGCCGAACGGCCTACCATGCCGGCGGCATCGCCACCCGAACGCAATTGCAAGACGCTTACCGCGACGCCGGCGGCGCCGCCATTACCGAACCCGAAATCCGCTGGTGGGAGATTTTCGGCTTGATACGATGGGCCATGTTCAACATCCTCCAGGCGCACGGCCACGTACATGGGCGACGCTCCCCCGCCTACGCCGCCTGCGGCCGCAACACGGCGCTGATGGAATACGACTTATTGATGACCCTGACGGGCGACTATGACTGACCTCACAACGCACTATCGTCCCACTACCGCCGATCTCGTGCGCACCGTCGCCGATTTCCTCACCTCCATTGGCCCCAAACTGGAAAGCGGCGACCGCTATACCGCCCTGGTTTGCAAGCACATCCTCGGCATGGTGGAGCGCGAACTCCTGAGCGGCCCGCTGCAACCATTGAATGAGGCAGACCTTGCCGCCGACATCCGCGCGGGTGCGCATGACGAGACCTGGCGCCGGACATTCGAAGCGGTTCTAAACCGGACGATCGAGCGCGTAGCTCTGGTCAAGCCAGATCATCTGGCGGCAATTCACCGCGCAAATCGTTAAACCACCTTGCTGCTCGCTCTAACCGGCATTATTTCATGCGCCGCCGCGAGGCTCCCTGGGCAATCCCAAACCACGTTCGGCAATGATATTGCGCTGTATTTGGCTGGACCCGGCATAAATCGTGTCGGCGCGCGACCGCAAATAGATATGTGGTAATTCCGGGAAACGATAATCCGCGGTGCCCACCTCGCCCGCCGCCCCCAGCACCTCCATCGCCAGGTCGCCCAGCGCCCGATGCCAGCGCGACCAGAAAAGCTTTGATGTCAGCGCCGCTCCATCGAGTTCCCCCGCGCTCTCGTCCGACAGAAGCCGCAGCGCATTGAACTTCATGATTTGCAATCCTGTCCACGCATCCGCGATCTTCTGCCGGATCAGCGGATCGCGCGCCACGCCGCCCATGCGCGCCGCCTCCATCACGAGCGCCATTTCGTTTTCGAATTGCATCTGCTGCACCAGCGTGGATACTCCGCGCTCGAACCCCAGCAACGCCATCGCCACCTTCCAGCCCTGGCCGGCCACACCGACCAGATCTTCCT
>JAATGE010000338.1 GCA_015654825.1 Rhodospirillales bacterium | reverse complement strand
GCGCCGCGCGCTCGCGGATACGCTTCTCGTCCAGCTCGAAATGCTCAATCGCCAGCTCGGACGTCGCGCGTACGTCGGCGATCTCGTCCTCGAGCCATTCGCGGTTCAGCTTGCCCGTCTCCGGCTCGCGCTCATCGATGCCCTGTATCAGGCAACGTGAGGCCGCAGTGCCAGCCTCGTTCAGTTCTTCCTGGAACTTGCCAATATGTCGGATGTCGGTAGGGTTCGACATCGGCACCCACGCCTTCGCCTTACAAGGCGGAGGCGTGGGTGCCTGCGCAACGTCAGGCCCCAGAAGTGCCTCGATCGGGCCTTCAAGTCGTTCGGCGCAGTAGAGTGCCGACATCGCCTCGCTGCCAGGATCAGCTAGTCCGCCGGCCAGATCTTGAGCGCTGCGGCGCAGCCGCTGCAGGGTCTTCCATACGCGATGCAGGAAGCCCTCATCGAGCCCGATAACGCGCCTTGAGGCAGCCAACCGATCATCATTCATTGCCGAGCACCTGTTCCAGGTCGCGGGTCGGGAATGCGCGCAGCCGAACCGTGCCGCCTTCATCACCTTCGATGGTTATCACAAGGGTTTTGTCCACCCAGCCACGCACTACGATCATGTTCGGGCTGGATTTCGGGAGCTCGACAGGCTCGCCGTAATTGAGATCGTGCAACATTTCGTCCATAGTCTCGCGGGCGGCGCGCTTACGCACGATGACGCCGCGGGTAAAGGCCAGCGACGGGATTGTTGTTACCGTCGCTTCCGTCATGACCGCTGTCGGCCGGCGGAAGTTAGCAGGTTGCGAGCGTAGAGGATCGTTACCGTATCTTCGTTGGTCAGCCGCCCTTCCTCCGCCGCACGATCGGCGTCGCCCGCGATCTTGCGTGCTTCATCGAGGGTCATGTCGGGCAATTCCTCTGGCTCCCATGCAAAGCCCATGCGATCCGCCAGCGCCGATCGAAGACGTCTTTCTGCCATTTCACTCCCTCCCATAAAGCCGCAGCACGGACCTGATCGAAGCCAGCTCGACAGGGCCCAACGTGCTCGTTTCGACCCGGTGCCACTCCAGCACGTCGCGCAGCTCGGCCGACAGCTTGCGCAGCGCACCGTTGCGATCGCGAATGCCCTTGGCGTAGCCCCGCTCTTCCTCGCGGATCAGCGCCTCGCGATGGTCCGACTCCATCGCGTTCATGCGCCGATCGGCGTCGCTGTCCTCGCTCCAGTACCGCTCCAGCTGCTCCTCGGCGGCGCGCAGCGCTTTGGCCAGGTTCAGCTCGTCGCCGTCCTTGATCTTGCAGGCAGGCTCGCGGCCCTCATGGGCACCGAAATGCACGCGAGCCCGCTCTCGCGAGCAGAAGGTCTGGTCGCAGAAAAAGCAGCGCCAGCCCCTACGGGACAAGGCACCACACTCCCCAGAACAGGCACCAGGCGGCGAATACCGCTTTGAAGAGTCCGTCGGTCATGCGGCGCGCGCCTTCTTCCGGGCGGTTCCTGATCCCCCGTGCTTACGCGGCGCCGAAAGCTTCTCGAAGACAACGAAATGCCGCGCGCGGCCGCGGCGGCCGGTGGTGACGCAGAACGCGCCGACCTCGATCGCATTCGCCGGAGGCGAGGGCCACATGTAGTGCAGGATGCCGACGCGGCAGCCAACCGGAAGTGCATCGATAGCGTTGCGAACGATAAGCTCCGGGCTCGGATAGACGAGGCGCCCCGGCGCGTAATGGTCGGCATCCTCTGGGCTATATGGCGGATCCGCCAGCATGGCGCGAAAGCCGCTCGGGTAAGGTCCGAGGCACGCATCACGGTGAAAATCGGGGTTGAGGGCTGCATCGACGTCGAGGGTCTTGTCGTTCGGGCCGACCGCGCGCGGATAGGGATAGTCCCGGACGCAGCCTGAGCAAATGTGGAGCACCGGGTCGTCGATGTGGACGCCAAGCAGCGTGCGCGCCCGTTCACCAAAGCCGCCGAGAAAGGCGCCGTAGAACTTGCGACCCCCTTTCAGCTTCGCCCTGCCCAGAAGCCAGATGTCCATGATTGGGCGATAGCTCATGCGGGCACCGAAGCCCGTTCGCGTGCCAGCGCCTCGCGGATATCGGCTAGGCCGATAGCGTGGTTGTGGTTTTCGAGCACAGCATCCAATGGGGACACGCCAGCGGCGAATTGGTCACGCCACCACGGTTCGAAACAGGGCCGATTACTCCCAGGTTGCAACGAGAGTGTGATCCGACCGGCCCGCGCGTACCATGCGTCGAACTCCATCTTCTCGGGTTCGACGTGCGACAGTGCCACGCAACCCCGGCCGCCAGTGACATGCACGACGGCCGTATGGCCAAAGAGGATGAAAGCGGGTCCGGTCGTAACCGCCGGCTCTCCCGGGCCTTCTTTGACGTAGCGCCAGACGAGCACCGCCGCGCCGATGGGATTACCGATATTGAAGATGTCGCACGCTGCCTGCATTTCCTTCGTTGCAAGCGCGGCGCTGAGCTTGCGCTTGATCTGGTCGACCGTGTCGGTCATCCAGCCCTGCGCCAGCAGCTCTTTGATCTTTGCCACAGCGTGCATCACCGTCGTGTGGTCTCGATCGAAGGCGCGGCCAATCGTCGGAAGAGACGAAACGGTCATTTCTGATGCGAGATACATCGCGATCTGCCGCGGCCGGGCAACCCGGATGGCGCGCCGGGGCGAGCGCATGTCCTGGATGCGCGTGCCGAAATGAGCGGCGACTGCCTGCTGAATTTCGGCGATCGAGGGCGCTGACCCGCTCATTCAAATAACGTCTGGCGCGGGAGGACCGGAACGGCCGCGCGTTCCTCCGGCGTCACTAGCGGCACGCCGGGCTGGGTGTCGGTTTGGCTGGGCAATATCGCGCCCTCGTGCATCGCCGCCAACATCAGGCGGTTGGCCTTGGTCAGATCGTCGGATGCGCCGACGAATTCGACGGTGCCGTCGGGCCACTTCGCGTGAACCGCGTAGCGGCCGCCGGTCACTTGGATCCACCAAAAACCACCGGCTGCGCCACCTTGACGACGCGCACACGGACATAATCCGGCGGCAAGCTGGCGATCCTCGGGGTAAGGGAGGTAACGCCGAGAATGACCTCGAGGCCGGCGGCATGCGCCGCAACGGTGGCCGCGTTCAGCTGCTCCGCGCACTCCGTGATACGCTTGTGGTGGTGCGCAATATCGATCACAGGTGGCTGTGGGTCAGGGGGCATCGGTTTTCTCCGCCGCGAGCAGGCTTGCATGGCAGGCAGCGTTGTGATCGCAATAGACGCAATGGTCATCCACCGCGCTTTCCTCGAAGGTCCGGCATGGCCCTGCATTTCCTTCGTAAGTAGCGCAGGCGCAGGACGGGTTGAAGAACCGCGGCGTCTTAGTCGTTTCGCACAAGCCCTGCGCGGCGCCGGGCTTGTGCTCCAGGAGCTCAGCAGCCATCGCCATCCCGCGCCAGAGGAGCGCGGCCTCCGCCTCAGTGTCACACCATGCGGTCGAAGCGTGGCAATTGACGCTGGAGCATTCGAGACGCACTCGCCGGCGGTTGCTCGTAAACAGCGCCACCTGATAAAGGCAGCTGCACTTGCACGGCGGCAGGCGCGGCTCGATCGCACGGCCTTCCACCCAAGAGGGCGCGTCAGGCGGCATCGGTTTTCTCCTGCACCGGCTCGAGAGCCGACCAGGCCGTTACAGCCGCGATGCAAACTGCGATGATCCGGTCGGCGTGTGAGGCGTCAATATAGGTGAAGCGGCGGTTATCGCGCACCTTCACACGCCAATCGCCGCCGTAATCAAATGGGATGCCGCGGGTGACCCCAGCCAATGCGCAGTAGAACGGCAGCTGCCCGAGCGCATCATCAAGGCTGTTCACCGGATGGGGATGCGAGCGCTGGCTTGCGCTGACCCTCGGGTTCTTTCCGAACCACCACTCCATGCCGCCCTCGAACTCGGGATTGGCCTGCACCTGCCAACCGCAGGCCAGCAGGATTTCGTCGGCAAGGCGGCGATCGCCGTGAAAGTCGCCCTTCTCGCGGTCGTAGGCGGCCAACTTGGCCAGCAGTTCCTGGGATGACATCCGGCTGTTTCCTCGTGTTGCGCATCACAGTTCGCTGTGATAGGACGCTCCGCGACGGAGGGCAAGAGGATGGATGCAACAATGCCGGCGAGCACCTTCGACACCTGCCTCGCCTTCACCTGGCTTCCGGAGAACGACGGCCAGCCGTATCACGTTACGCCGTCCGATCCCGGAGGCATCACGGCGTGGGCTGTAACGCAGGGTATTTGGCGCGCGTGGCTCAGCGTGCATCCTGCGCCTTGGGGTGTTTCCGTAGCGAGCGCGACGAAAGATCAGCTCGCCGAGATACTGCACGCCTGGTTCTATCAGCCGACCGGCGGCGATCGCCTTCCGGCGCCGCTGGCGCTCATGATGTTCGACTTTGGGGTGTGCGGCGGCCCAGGCACCGCTGTGCGCCTCCTGCAGGCACTCGTCCATGTACCCGCGGATGGCATTCTTGGGCCGCAAACGGTCGGAGGGCTCGGCGACTATCGTCTCTCTTCCTTGTTAGATGCTCTTCACGGCCGCATCGCCAACCACCTTCTCACATGTGATGGTTATGAAACATTCGGCCGCGGCTGGATAGGACGGAACGACCGAAGGTGGCAGGCTGCGCGCGCCATGCTGACTCAACCTGAGTCACCGACGCCGGTTGCCTAGTCCATGCAGTGGCTCCGTAACCTCACATCTCCGCATCAGTTCTTCGTTCGGTTTTACTCCGAGGCGGAGCTGCGGCAGGCACTTCGCCTTCTCGGCGAGGCTAGGTACGAGTTCTGGCGCCGTAGCCTGCCGGCTTCGCTGGAAAAAGAAACTGAGATCGTAGAACTGTTGCGCGACTCAGGCTTGGCGCTCTGGGGATGGATGTTGGAGAACAACGTTGTTACGACGCCCGGCATATACTGCCGCACCGAGCAGTGCTCCGCGTTCGACCTTCTCGATCTCCCGTCCCGGTCGCGTTGCAGGCGCTGCGAGGGCGCAGGGTTCTTGCCCCTCGACAGGTTGCCTGGAGTTCCTGACGAGGATTGCCATCGCTGCAGTGGGTCCGGTGTCGAGCCGAGGCGCGAGGAGTGTTTGACCGTCGATCAGGTCCTCAGGCTCCTCAGATTATAGACCATGACGTTGACCGACATCCCCGAAGAAGCCCGGCGTGCCATCGCTGCCCACCCGTTCCTGCAGGCCGCGGCGGCCGAGTTCTTCCTGAACAGCGGCGTATTCGCGACCCATAACGACTTCCGGCTGCATATGCTCGCGGCGATCGAAGCTCGACAACCGGTCTTAGCGGCCCCAGGTTCAGGCCAGGAGGCAAAATGCACATCGTTATAGGCCTTACGGTTGCGGCGGGACTCCTTTTCATTGCGGTCGAGCTACATGTGAGCATCCGAGCCGATAGGGCCGAACTCGCGAGGCGAAGCGACCCGTCCAAAATATAGTCTGGGGCTTTCTCTCCTAGGCGAGGGGACCAACGCGCGGACTGTCGGCGCTCCGGCAAGGAGCGCGAGATGGCCGATCCCACCCCACTGGCAAAACTCATTCACGAGGCTGCCGACCCGCTGAAGGCGCGCTACGCGCTCGAGCACCTGGACCGGCTGATGGGCCTCGACACGCCCGACCTGTACAAGGCGCTGCAGAGCTGGGCGGCCGGTAAGGACGAGCTCCGCAAGGGCATCGCCACAGCACTCCTCGATCAGGCCAACAACCTGGTCGGCCAGGCGGTGCAGGCGGCAGCGAAGACGCAGCCGGCCGGCGTGCCGGATCCGGCCGTCATGCATCAGGCCCGCAAGCTGGCGAAGGCGCAGATCGACGCGCACATGCGCCTGTTCACCCGCGTCGCCGGGCGCATCGCGCATCACTCCGCCCGCCTGGCGGCCGAGGTGGCCGAGCATAAGGCGCGCGAGCCGAAGCCTGAGATGGGCAAGCGCGCGCCGGTCGGCGCGTTCGCCGCGCCGGCGCCGGAACCGGAGCTTGGTAAGGGCATCGGTCTCGCCGCGATCGGCGGCTTTCTCGGCGGAAAGGTTGGCGCGCTCGCAGGTGGCTACGCAGGTCTCGGTCAGGCAGGGCGCCGTGCAGCGTCGCGCGGCGCGGGCTCGATCATAGCGCACTCCATTGATCATCCGGAGAGCATCCAGGCAGCAGCTACGGGAACAAAGATTGGCCGGATCGCCGGCGGGGCTGTCGGCGTTGTCGGCGGTCTCAGCGTTGGGCGCCGCGCACTGTCAGACAAGCAGCGTAAGCAGCGCCTCGCCGCATCTCAGGCGTCTGCCGCCAGGCGCGGCCGCGCGGCCGCGCCGGCGGTCATCGCCAAAGCCGCCCCTGGACCCGACGACGACGTGCTGGGGCCTGAGGCCCCAGACCCCCTAGCCAAAGGCGCCCTAAACAAAACCCCCCCTGGTTTTGATGCGGTCCAGGCCCGCATCGCCGCGCGCACGCCGCCGACCGGTGCGCGCCTCCTGCGCGTGGGGGGGCGCTGATCATGCGCCACGTCGATGCGTTGCAGCAGCTCTCGCTCTCCGTCCCGCTGATCAAGTTCGACGAGGAAAAGCGCCTGGTCATCGGGCGCCTGGCCTCCGAGGAGCCGGACAAGGCCCGCGAGATCATGGACTACGAGCGATCCAAACCGCGCTTCCAGGCATGGTCCGACGAGCTCGCGCGCCTCAGCAAAGGCGTGAACCGCGGCAACGTCCGCGAGATGCACCGCAAGGACAGCGCGGCCGGCCACCTGACCGAAATCCGTTTCGACGACGATGCGCGGGCGATCGACGTCATCGCCAAGATCACGGACGACGGCGCCTGGCAGAAGTGCCTCTCCGGCACATACACCGGCTTCTCGGTCGGCGGTGGCTATGGCGACAAATGGACTGACTCGCTCCGCAAGGACCATAAGCGGTACGAGGCGATCCCGCGCGAAGCCAGCCTGGTCGACTTTCCCTGCATGCCCAGTTCGGCGTTTGCCGAACTGGTCAAGATGGACGGCACGATCGACCGTATCGAGATGCACGGCGGCCCGGTCTTCTTCGCCGAGCTGCTGGCCCGCGCGCAGGCAGAGCCGATCCCCGAGCCGATGTTCTTCGGTGACCTGGCCAAGCGCGCGGCCACGCCGATGTTCTTTTCGGAGCTATTGCGCGGATGAGCGTCCCGTTCTCGGCTGCCACGATCGGCGAGCTGCGCGCGCGCGTGGTGCAGCACAACCAGGCGTTTCCGGACGCCGCGGTGAAGCTGCAGAAGCTGAAGCTCGTCTATTCCGGCGCCTACCAGGGCGACAGCATCAGCGCGCGCCATGAGCACGCGCTGAGCAAGGTCGACGCGCACCTGAACACGCTGGCCAAGGCGTTCGACCCCAACAAGCACGGCCGCGATGACAAAGGCCGCTTCGCCGGGCGCCGCGGCGTGCCGGTCAAGCTGCAGCTGCCCGCGTCACCCGGTGAGCATGCCCGCGAGCAGGACGAGAACGCCGGCTACAATGCGCTGACCGCGGACATCATTCCTGACAGCCGGCACCGCGTCTGGGGCGAGGTCCTCCGCTCGGGCACGTCCACGGCGCTGGCCACCGGCCTGGTGGGCGCTGCGTATCACGGCGGCGCCGCCGATCGGCTGTCGCGCTTCGTCGGCGATCGCGCGGCAGGCCTCGCCGGCG
>JAATGE010000169.1 GCA_015654825.1 Rhodospirillales bacterium | reverse complement strand
GTGGCGATGCGCGCGCCGCCGCCGCCGCACGCGGCAAGGGCGAGGGGCAGCAGCAGCGGCAGGGCGTGGCGGATGGGGCGCATGGCGGCGGAAGGTGCGCGCGGTTGAAGCGCTATATCAAGAAAAACCGGCAAGGTGTTGCACGTATGCCAGATTGGCGCGGGTTTGGCGGCGGGGCGCGGTGTCGGCTAGGGTTGGTGGGCGACATTTTGGGAGCTGGCCGCGCATGATCGATCTTTACACGGCGTCGACGCCGAACGGGTGGAAGGCCAGCGTGGCGCTGGAAGAACTGGGCATCCCCTACGAGGTGCACGCGATCGATCTTTCCAGTAGCGCACAGAAAACCCCGGATTACCTGGCGATCAATCCGAACGGGCGCATTCCGGCGATCGTGGATCGCGACGAGGACGGGTTCGCGGTGTTCGAGAGCGGCGCGATCCTGATCTATCTGGCGGAGAAGGCGGGACGGCTGCTGCCCACGGACCGGCGCGGCCGCTCGCTGGTAATCCAGTGGCTGATGTTCCAGATGGGCGGCGTGGGGCCGATGATGGGGCAGGCGAATGTTTTCGCGCGCTACTGGCCGGAGGTGTATCAGCCGGCGATCGACCGCTACCAGAACGAGGGGCGGCGGCTGTTCGAGGTGCTGGAGCGGCGGCTGAAGGATCACGCGTATCTGGCGGGGGATTATTCGATCGCCGATATCGCCAACTGGTGCTGGGTGCGCACGCATCGCTGGTCCGGGGTTTCCGTCGAGGGCCTGGAATCGTTGCAGCGCTGGATGGCGGCGATCGAGGAGCGGCCGGCGGCGGCGCGCGGGGTGCGGGTGCCGGTGGATCTGGAGGCGCTGCGGCGCGGCGATGGCGAGGGGGCGAAGGCCGTGGTGGAGTCGGCGCGCAGCATTTTGCAACGATGAGCCTGGCGCCGGCGGCGCGCGATATCGTTGCGGAATTGTAATAGAAAGTCAAGGCCAGGGGCTCTGCCCCTGGACCCCGCCGGGGACTAGTCCCCGGACCCCGCTAATGATCCGGGGAGTCGCGGGCGGGCGCTTCGATCGCGCATCTTGCTTGCGGGTGGCTGGGACAATCGGCTACACGCGTGGTCGCGCGGACGCCCATGGGGCGCACATCGAATGGGGGGTGGCGCGCACCTGGGGGTACCTATGCGTCGTGCGATTTTCCGGCTGGCCACACCTGGCCTGGCCTTGCTCATGGCTTTGAATTCGACGGTCGCCCCGGGCGCGACCGTGCGCTCCATAACGCTGCGCAACGCCTGCCCATTTCCGGTCTATCCCGGTGCGACGGTGGGCGCGGTGGGATTGGCCGGGGCGCCCGTAATGTGCAACGCGGGCGCCTGCGCGACCGGGCAGTTCTGCAATAGCGCCGACAATATGTGTTATTGGGCGCCGCTGCAGACCAAGGCCGGCAAGCCGCTCGATGCCTACTCGGTGCAACTCGCCACCAGCGGCAACGCCTCCAACGTCGTGGTCAATATCCCGGTCAACACGACCGGTGCGACGGACACGGTCTGGTCGGGCGGCATCTGGGCCGGCACCGATGTTTCCGGGGCGCCGACGCCGCGCACCGTGGCCACCGCCGCGACCGGCTATTGCGCGCAATCCAAGTCGGCCGTATGGCAACTCGTTCCCTGTACGAACCAGACCGTCGCGCCGCAGAACGCGCCGGTGACGGTCGCCGAGTTCACGCTGGTCAATTCGCTGGATACGTATGACATCACGGCGATCAACGGTGTGAACGTGCCGATTACCATGGCGCCGTCCAACGGGCAGACGCTGCCGCCGCCGCCGGCCTCGAACGATCCGAATTCGAAGTATTACTGGTGCGCCACGCCTGGCGCCAAGGCCGCCGGCCAGGCGCCGACGCCGGGCCAGGCGTGCAAATGGTCGTTCGCCGCCGCCAACAACAAAATCAGCATGGCGCTGGTGCAGCACCAGGCCAATGCCCAGCTGTGCGGGCCGAGCCAGGCCTGCCCAAGCGGGCAAACCTGTGGGATCTCCTACGATTCGTCGCAGGGGGTGGCTGGTGTTTCGCAGCAATGCGGCACGCCGCTTTCCGGCACCTGGACCGCGGTGCAGATCTGCGCGGCGGTCGGCTACCAGAACAGCAACCTGGTGAATGTGAGCCCGCAACTGAAGCAGAGTCTCGATTGCCAGGGGACGGGCGGGGCCAATTCAAAGCTGTTTCAATGCAGCGGAAACGGCACCTGCTATAATTCTGCTGCCGGCCCGACCTGCTGCGGCTGCCCGAACTGGCCGGCGCAATATAATCCGGCCGGCGGCAATTCCGCCGCGGCCAATCGTTGCTACAGCACGAACCCGAACTGGACGAGCGTCGCCTACCCCTGGCTTTCCTACGTGAAGAGCGCCTGCCCGACGATGTACTCGTTTCAGTACGACGACGTGACATCGACATTCAATTGCTCGACGGTGCCGGACGGCCAGACGGGAACCAACGCGACCAACTATACGATCACCTTCTGCCCGGGCGGCGCGACGGCCACTGTCGGCGCGATTTCGATCACAAAACATTGACGTCGTGCTTATTCAAAAAAGTTTTTGGTTCTTTTTTCAAAAAGAACAAGACTTCTTAGGGGAGAAACCGGTATCGCTCACCGCCAAGGGTTAACCACCCCAACCCCGATACCGGCAAAATCCATGTCGTTGCGTGTGACCACGATTTTCCGGTGCGCCTCGGCGGTCGCGGCAATCAGGCAGTCCATGACGGGCCGCGGGCGTTCCGCCTGCAGGCGGCCCCAGGCGAGCATGACCGCCTGGTCGATCGGAAGAATCCGGCGCTGATAGCGTTGTAGTATGCCGGCCAGCCATGCGCCGAGCGCCTCGGCCGCGGACGGATCGCGTCGGCGTTTCATTTCGATCCCTTTGGCAATCTCGCCGACTGTCACGACGCTGAGATAGGCCAGCAGCGGGTCGATGCCGCGCAGCCACGCAACCGCCGTCGGATCGCCGCGGCGGGCCTCCGACAACACATTCGTATCGATCAGATACATCAGAAATCGGTTTCGCGCGGCAAATCAACCGCACGATCGTTGACCGCCGCGATCATCTCATCGCCCCAAGCCGGCCCGCCGAGCAGCGCGGCAATGAAGTTCGGCTCACCGCTGCTCAGCCGATCATAGTCGGCGGCGGACAGCACGACTGCCGCCCGCTGTCCACGCAACGTGACGGTTTGCGGTCCCTCCAGCCTTGCGCGCTGAATGACCTCCGAAAAACGGGCTTTGGCTTCCTGGAGCTGCCATGCCATGGCGTGCCTCCTGACTAGTCAGTCTAGATGGTTGAAGGGGGTGGGGTTGTCAAGGCGGGCCGCGAAAGGGAAGGGAAAGGGAAGGCTTCTTTTTGAAAAAAGAAGCAAAAACTTTGGTTAATTGTTGCTTGTACAGGAAATTAAATCGGGGGCTAGAACAGCAGATATCCGCCGTCGATGAGTAACGAATCTCCGGTGTGCCAGCTTGAGGCATCGCTCATTAGGTAGACCGCGATGCCGGCGAAATCCTCCGGGCGGCCCCAGCGGCGCATCGGCATGCGGGGCATCACCGCACCGGCAAAACGCGGGTCGGAAAACAGTTTGTCGGTCATTTCTGTTTCGACCCAGCCGGGCAGGATGGCGTTGGCGCGAATGCCGTGCCGGGCGTATTCGACGGCCAGGCCTTGGATCAGGGAAATCACCGCGCCTTTGGTGGCGCCGTAATGCTCGTTGCGGGCGGCGCCCATGCGCGCGGCCAGGCTGGAGGTGACGACCAGGGAGCCGCCGCCGCCGCGGCCAACCATGTGGCGGGCGGCGGCGCGGAATGTGTAGAACACCGCGTCCAAATTGATTTTCATGACGTGGTCCCACTCTTCGTTCGACATGTCGGCGAAGCCGCCGCGGTGGCTGCCGCCGGTGCCGGCATTGGCGAAGCAAGCGTCGACGCGGCCGAGGGTGGCGAGGGTTTCGGCAAAGGCGGCGTCCACCGCGGCGCTGTCGCCGACGTCGACCTGCTGCACGTGGACGCGGCGGCCGGTGGTTTCGAGGCGGGTGCGGGCGGCCTCGTTCTTGGCGGCGTTCTGGCCCCAGATGGCGACGTCCGCGCCCGCCTGGGCCACTGCCTCGGCCATCGCCAGGCCGATGCCGCCGTTGCCGCCGGTGACCAGGGCCACGCGGCCGGTGAGATCGAATGGTGCGAATGCCACGGTGTCAGCCCCCCTTGCCGCCAGCGCGATGCTGCCGGCGCGGTGGGCAACTTGCCGCGCGGCGCGGGACGGGGCAAACCCCGGCACTGCAACAGGGGGGGAGGAACGGACCCAGATGGCCAAGATCGCGGTAAAGACGCCGTTGGTGGAGTTGGACGGCGACGAGATGACCCGGATCATCTGGGGGTTCATCAAGGAAAAGCTGATCCTGCCGTATCTCGATGTCGATTTGAAATATTACGACCTCGGGATTGAGCATCGCGACGAGACCGACGACCAGGTGACCGTCGATGCCGCCAACGCGATCAAGCTGTACGGCGTCGGGGTGAAGTGCGCGACGATCACGCCGGACGAGGCGCGGGTGCGCGAGTTCGGGCTGAAGAAGATGTGGCGCAGCCCGAACGGGACGATCCGCAATATCCTAGACGGCACGATTTTCCGCGAGCCGATCATTTGCCGCAATGTGCCGCGCCTGGTGCCGCATTGGACGCAGCCGATCGTGATCGGGCGCCACGCCTATGGCGATATCTATCGCGCCGTGGAAACCAAGATCGGTGGCCCGGGCAAGGTTTACCTGGTCTATGAGCCGGCCGACGGCGAGGAGCCGACGCGCTGGGAGGTGCATGATTTCACCGGGCCGGGCGTAGCCATGGGCATTCATAATACCCGCGCCAGCATCGAGGGTTTTGCGCGCGCCAGCTTTAATTACGGCCTGGTGCGGAATTACCCGGTTTACCTTTCCACCAAAAATACGATCCTGAAAGCCTATGACGGCATGTTCAAGGATGTGTTCCAGGAGATTTTCGACGCGGAATTCGCGTCTTCGTTCGCGCGGCAGGGTTTGCACTACGAGCATCGGCTGATCGACGACATGGTGGCGAGCGCGCTGAAATGGTCGGGCGGGTATGTGTGGGCCTGCAAGAATTATGACGGCGACGTGCAGAGCGATATCGTGGCGCAGGGTTTCGGCAGCCTGGGGCTGATGACCAGCGTGCTGCTGAGCCCGAACGGAAAAACCGTGGAGAGCGAGGCGGCGCACGGCACGGTGACGCGGCATTACCGCGAGCACCAGAAGGGGCGGGAGACCAGCACCAATCCGATTGCCTCGATCTTTGCGTGGACGCGCGGGCTGATCTATCGGGGGCGGTTCGACGAGACGCCGGAGGTGACGGCGTTCGCCGAGACGCTGGAGCGGGTGTGCGTGGAGACGGTGGAGGCGGGGGATATGACCAAGGATTTGGCGATTCTGATCGGGCCGGATCAGCCCTGGATGAATACACAGGATTTTCTCGCCAAGATTGATGAGAATTTGCGTAAGGCGACGAAATAGAAGGAAGGCCAGGGCTCTGCCCTGGACGCATCAAGCGAGAGCGTGCTTCGCACGACGGGGACAAGTCCCCAGACCCCGTTGATTTGGCAGAGCCAGCCTGGTCATACGCCGGCCAGGAGGATGTCCAGTGCTCGGACGATCTCGTCGCGCCGGTCGGAGAGAGAGGCCATTGCCGGGCCTAGCTGGCCGGCGCGAATGGCGGCGATCAGGTGGGTAGCCAGAACTACGGGTTGGCCGGCGACGGCGAAGGTCGGATGAAGACCAGCAGCGCGGCGGCCGAAGGCGGCGGCCGCGATGAGCGGGATTACAGCTCTTGTTTCAAGGCTGGATAGCAGATCGGCCTGCACGTTGAGCAGAAAGGGCGCGTACGACGCACTTTCGTCGCGGTTCGCGCGAACGTGTCATTGCATCCGACCCTCACCGCATCAGAATAGGCGCTTGTCGTCGCTCCAAAGACCGTGGCGGGCGAGGAAAGCGTTGGCGTCGGCGATGGCGCCTTCGTTCTCGGCGCGCCAGGTGGCGCCGCGCGTGCCGGCGAGGAGTTGGCGAAGGCGGTCTTCCAGGGTGGCGGACAGGTCCAGACGTTGAGCGCGCGCCTGATCAAAGAGGTCGGCGTCCAGGGTGACCTGTGCGTGAACACGTGCGGGCATTGGTGTCTCCTGAGCTGAGGATGGCAGATTTTCGATGCCGGCGGCTAGTGTGGTGGGCGTTGGCGTGCCCTGCTCTGGGACCGCCGTTGTGGTGGGTTGCGTTGGCGGAACACGCTTCGCGTTTCCGCCCTTGTAATAGCGAACCTTGCTATCCTTGAGCTGCTACGTTTCTGCGCCAATCCAGGCTACGGCTTGCTTCAACTGGGCAAGGAGCGCGGGTTACTTGCGTTGGCGTGCTAGAGCACGCCCTACGCTTGCTGATCGGGCCGGATCAGCCCTGGATGAATACGCAGGATTTTTTGGGAAGGATTGACGAGAATTTGCGGAAGGCGATGGGATAGGCTGAAAAAAACCCGCCCGTCATCGGCGCATTGGTGCTATATCGAATTGTGCCGACAACCGTTGAACGGGAGGAAATCGTGAACAGAATGAAAACGGCAGCGAAAAGCTGCCTGGGTAAGGCAATCGTGGGTGCCTGGCTGACTGCCTGTGCGGTCGCGACGGCGGGCGAGGCGGCCGCGGCGGGCGCGTGGTCGAGCGGCACGCCGTTGCCGAGCGCGTTGACCTGGTCCGCGGCGGCATTGGTGGGCGGCAAGATCTATGTGGTCGGCGGCATCGATGCCGCCAACGCGGCGACTTCCGCTGTCGAGGTCTATGATCCGGCGACCTCGGCCTGGAGCGCCGGCGTGGCTTTGCCGGTGGCTGTTTGGGGGGCGACCGCGGCTTCGGTCAAGAACAAGCTGTACGTGTTTGGCGGCTACAGCCCGAACGCGAGCGCGGCGGTGTACGAATTCAATAGCAAATCGAAGAAATGGATTTCCCGGGCCGCGATGCTGACGCCGCAGGGCAGCGCGCGTGCCGTCGTCAACAAGAACATTGTCTATGTGATCGGCGGCAACAGTGCCTCGCAGCAGCGGATCGCGACGGTGGAAAGTTATGATCCGGCGGCGAATAGCTGGACCGCGCAGCCGTCGCTGCGGGTGGGCAAATCGGAGGCTTCGGCCGGCCTCGTGGGCGGAACGATCGTGGCGGCCGATGGCTACACCGCCGGCGGCGATACCGGCGACAACGAGTCGCTGACGATCGGCGGCGCGAACTGGGTGGCGCTCGCGAGCGATCCGACGCCGCGCAACGGGGCCTGCACGGGTGCGATTGGCGGCAACCTTTATGTCGCCGACGGCGACAACAATGCCAATGCGCCGATCAGCGTGGTGGAATCGTATAATTTGAAAAAGAACAAGTGGAGCGCGCTGCCGGCGATGCCGCATACCGTTACAGACATGAGTTTTGTCGTTTATAATAAGCAACTTTATTGCATCGGCGGCGGTAGCTCGGCCACTCCGTTTCAGGGCAGCGCCTTTACGTACGTGCAGGTTTACACGCCGTAGTCGCAACTGAAACGAGGCCGAGGCGTGACGCGAGGCGGTGCAGCGGAAACGGAGACCAAATATACAAAAGTTTTTTGGTTCTTTTTTTCAAAAAAGAACAAGGCGAAAAGCGAATTTCAAATGGGATTGCCCTTGAGCCCTGGCCTTCCTTCTAATCCTCGAAAAACCGCGCGTCCTCTACGGGCCTGAGTTCCGGCGCCGCCGCGTGGATCGCCGCGTGACCGTATTGCCGTTCCAGTCGGCGTATGGAGAAATGCGCGCGGGCGAGGCGGCGGTAGTGGGCGAGGAAGGCGGTGTTCAGGGCGGCGCCGGCGGCGGCCCCGAGTAGCGGTACTGCCTGGGCGGCGAATTTCTCGCCGAGCACCAGGCCCCAGCGCGCGGCGACGCGGGCGAGCAGGGTGCGGGCGGCGGTGCCCTGCAGCATGAAGCGCGCGGAAAAATAGCCGGCTTCGTCGCCGGTGCGCAGGGAGAAGATGTGGATGCAGGCGGCGCGGCCGGTTTCGGTCGACAGGTCCTCGCCGGCGTCGCGGGCGGCGCGGGCGACTTCGCGCATGATCATCAGGGTGGTGAACAGGGCGTCCGGCACGAAGCCGGCGGGGCCGGCGAAACCGCCGGCGATGCCGCTGGCGGCGACCAGGGGCAGGCTGGCGCCGGTGCGTGCGATCGGCAGATCGAGGCCCAGGATGGCGATGTCGTAGGCGCGCTCCAGGGCCGCCTGCGCGATCGTGGTCAGGATCGGGTGGTCCGGTGCGATGCCGAACGGGTGCAGCATGCGGGTGCCGGCGCGGCCGAGCAGGTCCGCGGCGCGCACGACGAGGCCGTCGCGCCGGTGCAGATCGGCCAGCGCCGCCGCGAGTTCGCGCCGCGCGGCATCATTCAGCGCCGGTGTCATCTCTGTTGCTGCCGTGCCCATTCCCCATGTACCCCACTATCCACAGGCCCAACGCTGTGCGCCGCCCGGAGATGGCGCAGTATGACAGTCGGATGAACAGCATCGATTCGCCTCTGCTGGGTTTGTCCCAGCGCATGCCCCCGAGCAACATCGCCGCCGAGCAGGCACTGCTGGGGGCGCTGCTCGCGAATAATCGCGCCTACGACCGGGTCAGCGATTTTCTGGCGCCAGAACATTTCGCCGATCCGATCAATGGGCGGATTTATCAGGCGATCGTGCGGCGGCTGGAGGCAGGGCAGCTCGCCGACGCGGTGACGTTGCGTGGCGAATTCGAACATAACGGCATTCTGGAGGAGGTGGGCGGCACCGCTTACCTGGCGCAACTGGTGACTGCCATGGTCGGCATCATCAACGCCGGCGATTACGCGCGTGTGGTCTACGATTCGTGGTTGCGGCGGCAGTTGATCGATATCGGCGAGACGGTGGTCAATAATGCGTTCGGTGCCGATGCCGAAATGGATGGCGCGCAGCAGATCCAGTTCGGCGAGGAACAGCTCTATCAGTTGGCGACCAAGGGGCGCAGCGACGACCGCATGGTGGCGTTCGAAGCGGCGCTGACGGCGGCGATCAAGTCGGCGGAGGCGGCGTTCAAGCGGTCGGGGCATGTGGCGGGGCTTTCGACCGGGCTGCGCGATCTGGATATCAAGACCGGTGGGCTGCATAAATCCGATCTTCTCATTCTCGCCGGGCGGCCCGGCATGGGAAAGTCCGCGTTGGCGACGAAGATCGCGTTCGGCGCGGCGCGCGCCTTGATGGCGGAGGCCGCCGCCGCGGAACCGAAAAAGCCGCAACCGGGATCGGTGGTGATTTTCTCGCTGGAAATGAGCTCGGAGCAGTTGGCGACGCGGCTTTTGTCGGAGGAGAGCCGGGTTTCGAGCGATCGGATTCGCAAGGGCGAAATCGGCGAGCGCGATTTTGTGCGGTTCGTCTCGGTTTCCAAGGAATTGCAGTTATTGCCGCTGTTTATCGACGATACGCCGGCAATTACACTTTCCGCCTTGCGCACGCGGTGCCGGCGGTTGAAGCGGACGCGCGGGCTGTCGCTGGTGGTGATCGACTATCTGCAATTGATGCGGCCGTCG
>JAATGE010000211.1 GCA_015654825.1 Rhodospirillales bacterium | reverse complement strand
GGCGGACCTGGCGGCGGCGGCGCGCAGCCGCACGAGCTGGGAGCGGCTGGGGCTGGCGGAATTGTTCATCGACCGCATGGGCCTGCTGGCGCCGTCGCTGGCGGCGGCGCCGCGCGACGAGCTCGTTTCGGCCGTGGCGGCGATGGCGGATTTGCGGGTGGGCATCAATCTGGTGGAGTTGAACGAAGTGCGGCACGATCGGCGGGCCGAGCTTTCGGCCGCGTTGCGCGCGGCGGTGGACCAGGTGCTGGCGCAGGCGGCGGTGCATTTTTCCGCGCGGACGGTACAGGGCCTGGCGCTGGCGCCACCGGAAAGCCTGTTGAACGCACTCGATCGCGGTCTCGATGAGGTGCGCGTGGCGCGGGGCGACGATGCGCGGCGCATCGTGCGGGCGCTGGTGGGGATGCGGCGCAATCTGTTTCCGCGCGCGGCCGTCTATCGGCCGCCGGCGCCGGTAGTGGCGCGGGTTCTGGCGGACGCGCATCAGGAAGGTGCGGCGTGATCGGCGAGCTCAATCTGTTCGGCGTGTTCGTGCCGACTTTCCTGATTTACGCGCTGCTGGCGTATGCGGTGCTTTCGCTGCTGCGGCCGTTGCTGCAATGGATCGGTGCCTACCGCCTGGTGTGGCACGAGCCGCTGGTGGATTACGCGCTGCTGGTCATTCTCATGGCGGCGATCGCCGCGTACCTGCCGGGATGGATATCATGAAATTATCGCTGCTGGAGCGCGTGCGTCCGCTGCTGCGCGTGCTGGTGACGCTGGTGATCGTCGGCGGCGCCGTAATGGCCGGGCGGTATTTGTGGACCTATTACATGGTGGCGCCATGGACGCGCGACGGCCGGGTGCGGGCCGACGTGATTACGGTGGCGCCGGACGTCGCCGGGCTGGTGGCGATCGTGCTGGTCACGGACAACCAGAAGGTCAAGAAGGGCGATGTGCTGTTCCGCATCGATGGTGCGCGGTTCGAACTGGCGCTGCAGCAGGCCGAGGCGGTGATGGCGCAGCGCAAGGCGGTGGCGGACGAGGCGGATCGCGAGGCGGCGCGCTACCAGAGCCTGACCAACGTTTCGGTATCGCGCCAGGTACAGGAGCAGAAAGTGGCCGCGGCGGAAGAGGCTGGCGCGGAGTATCGCCAGGCGGTGGCGGACCGCGCGGTGGCGGCGCTGAATTTGAAACGGTCCGAGGTGGTGAGCCCGGTGGACGGCATCGTGACGAACGTGAACCTGGAGCCCGGGGATTACGTGACGATCGGCAAGGGCGTGATGGCGCTGATCGATACCGACACGCTGCGCGTGGAGGGTTATTTCGAGGAGACGAAATTGCCGCGCATCAAGGTCGGCGACCGGGTGCTGGTGCGGCTGATGGGGCAGAAGCAGATATTGAATGGGCATGTGACGAGCGTTGCCGCGGGCATCACGGACCGCGAGCGCACCGACAGCTCGGATTTGCTGGCCAACATCAATCCGACATTCAGCTGGGTGCGGCTTTCGCAGCGTGTGCCGGTGCGGGTGAAGTTGGACGACGTGCCGCCCTCGGTAGATTTGGTGCTGGGAAGAACCGCGACGGTCGCGATCGTAGACCAGGACCAGGCCCACCGCACCTGGTCGCCGCTCGGTACAGTAGGCACCCAATAAATGGGGTCTGGGGCCTAAGGCCCCAGCGGGTCCAGGGCAGAGCCCTGGCCTTGCTTTCTTCGGGGTAAGAAATGAAGATTCTAGTAGTAGGCGGCACAGGAATGATAGGCGGCCACGCGGCGCTACGGCTGCGGACGAGCGGCCACGAGGTGGCGATCGCCGGGAGGAACGCGCCGGCGCCAGGCAGTGCATTGGCGGAGTTGCCGATGCTGCCTATGGATTTCACCGCAGAACAGCAGGATGCCGGTTTGCTGGGGCGGTTCGAGGCGCTGATTTTTGCCGCCGGCAACGACATCCGGCATTTGCCCAGGGGCGAGGATTTCGATGCGTATGTGACCAGGGTGAATGCGGAGTGCGCGCCCAGGTTCTGTCGTGTGGCGCGGGACGCCGGAGTGCGCCGTGTGATCAATATCGGCAGCTTCTATCCGCAGGCGGCGCCGCATTTGCTGGCCGGCAATGCGTATATGCGCTCGCGGCAGGCGGCGGACGCGGGCATTCGCGCGCTGGCGACCGGCGATTTTACGGCGATCAGCCTGAACGCGCCGTTCGTGGTCGGCGCGGTGCCGGGATTGACGACGATGTTTCGCAGCTATGTGGGATTTGCCGAAGGCAAGTTCGCGCCAATGCCGGCCGCCGTGCCGCCGGGTGGGGTGAATTTCATCTCCACCGACTCGCTGTCGGACGCGATCGAGACGGCGTTGGTGCGGGGCAGGAACGGCCACGCCTATCTGGTCGGCGACGAGAACCTGACGTTCCAGGAGTATTTCGGAGCGTTTTTCGAGGCACTCGGCAAGCCGGCGCCGGCGATTGTCGACGCGGAGTTTCCGCTACTGCCCGACGCGGCGATAAGCTGGGGGCGCGGCAACAGCCTGTTCTACGATGCGGATGAAGCGGAGGCGGCGGAGCTCGGCTATCGCCGCAACGATGTGCGGAGGACGATACGCGAGGAGATTGTGCCGCAATTTCGGTAAAAGGCGACTCCGGCGATGTTATCGGACAAGGAACAATATCCAAAAGTTTTTGCTTCTTTCTTCAAAAAGAAGTGCTTTTTCTTGTTCTTTTTTGAAAAAAAGAACCAAAAAACTTTTGTATATCAGGCTTGCGCCTCCCGATGCGGTCTAGGGTTCTACCGGCCGCAGCTCTTTCCAGTCCAGTACCAATTCGCGCCGCTAAACGCGCACAGCGACAGGCGGCGCCGATCGTTGACGCAGCTGCTCACTATCTTGTGATCAATCGCGGCTGCGTAACGCGGGCGCGCATGAGGGTTACATTAGGTCAACTGTCAGCCATTGCCGGTCGGCGGCGGAGCGATCAGATAACGCGCCTTGTGATGACGCTGATCGACACAGCTGGAGCGCCCGCAAGGCGACGCCGGCATTGAACGCCCTCGATGCACCCGTGGTGGACGCACCGTTGCCGGATGCGCCTGACCAGATCACCGAACCGCGGCCGCCCGCACGGCACCGCGGGCGGTGGCTGCTCGTGCTCCTCGTGCTGGTGGTAGCGGGTGGGCTGCTGTTCTGGTGGCTGCGGGGCGGCGGCGGCGCCAGTCACGGCGCCGGCTTGCGAATGCCGCCGCAGGCCGTGGGCGTGGCGGCGGCCAGCATCGGCGACATCCCGATTATTGATAGCGGCCTCGGCACGGTCACGCCGCTGGCCACGATTACCGTGCAGACGCAGATCGCCGGGCTGCTGCAATCCATCGGGTTTACCGAAGGGCAGATTGTCCACAAGGGCGATTTCCTGGCGCAGATCGACCCGCGGCCATTCGAGGCGCTGCTGGCCCAGGCGCGCGGCCAACTGGCGCGCGACCAGGGGCTGCTGGCGCAGGCCGAGGCCGACGACAAGCGGTTCCAGCGGCTGAACAAGCAGGACAGTATCGCCCGCCAGCAGGCCGAGGATCAGCATTTCATCGTGTTGCAGGACCAGGGCACGGTGGCGGCCGACCAGGGCACGATCCAGACCCAGCTGGTCAATCTGGCGTTCTGCCATATTACCTCGCCGGTGACCGGGCGGGTCGGGCTGCGCCAGGTGGATGCCGGCAATTATGTAACGCCTTCGGAACCGAACGGCCTGGTCGTCGTCACCCAGCTGCAACCGATCAGCGTGATCTTCACGCTGCCGGAGGACGATTTGCCGCAGATCATGCAACGGCTGCACGCGGGTGTGACGCTGCCGGTGACGGTTTATGACCGCAACGATACCATCAAGCTCGGCACCGGCGTGCTGCAGGCAGTGGATACGCAGATCGACACGACGACCGGTACGGTAAAAATTCGGGCGCAGTTCGCCAATGCGGATAACGCGCTGTTCCCGAACCAGTTCGTCAATGCGCGGCTGCTGGTGGATACGCATGCGAAGGTGGTGACGGTGCCGAACGCGGCGTTGCAGACGGGAGCGCCGGGCAGCTTTGTTTATGTGGTGAACGCGGACAGCACCGTTTCCGTGCGCGTCGTGAAAACCGGTGCCGCCACATCCAGCCTTACCGAAATAACCTCCGGGCTGAAGGAAGGCGAACGGGTGGTGATCGATGGCGCGGACCGGTTGCGGGAGGGCGCCAAGGTGATTGTTCCGACGGGCGCGCCTGGTACGCCTGGTGCCGGGGCGCCCGGGGCGCATCACCGGCACCGCCACCAGGAATAGGCTTTCATGTCGCGGCTTTTCATCATGCGGCCGGTGGCGACCATTCTGCTGATGGTGGCCATTCTTCTGGCCGGCTGGGTCGCGTTTCAGTTTCTGCCGCTGTCCGCGTTGCCGGAAGTGGATTACCCGACCATCCAGATCCAGACTTTCTATCCCGGCGCCAGCCCGGAGGTGATGACCAGTGCCGTGACCGCGCCGCTGGAACGTCAGCTCGGGGAAATGCCGAGCCTGTCGCAGATGCAATCGCAAAGCTCGGCCGGCGCCTCGGTGATCACGTTGCAGTTCACGCTGGATCTGTCGCTCGACGTCGCCGAGCAGGAAGTGCAGGCGGCGATCAATGCGGCCGGCAATCTGCTGCCGGCGGACCTGCCGGCGCCGCCGGTCTACGCCAAGGTGAACCCGGCTGACGCGCCGATCATGACGCTGGCGGTGACCTCGAAAACGCTGAATCTCACCGATCTCGAAGACCTGGCCAATTCGCGCCTGGCCTCCAAAATTTCCGAGGTGCCTGGCGTCGGGCTGGTCAGCATCGGCGGCGGCCATGTTCCGGCGATCCGCATCGAGGTGAACCCCCGGGCGCTAGCCAGCTATGGGATCAGCATCGTCAATATCCGCACCGAGATCAACAACCTCACGGTCGACACGCCCGAGGGCAGTTTCTCCGGCCCGGCGCAAACCTACACCATCAACGCCAATCACCAGGTCACGGAGGCGTCTGAATACGCCTCGATGATCGT
>JAATGE010000617.1 GCA_015654825.1 Rhodospirillales bacterium | reverse complement strand
GGGCCTCGCTGGACCTCGATTTAAGGACGGTGGGCTTACGGCCTGCCGATCGCATCGCGGGGCTGGAGGCCTCCAGCCCCGCAACGCACTCACTATTGCACCAATCAATGACACAAGGGGGCAGAGCCCCCTGGTCCGCGAAGCCAACAATTTCAACTCATTGATTTCATTCTCTTACCTTCGCTTATAGGCCCCTGCCCCTGGCCTTCCTCCCCTCCACCCCCTATGGCGCACCGCAGCACGTGAGGAGCAACCAATGATCCAACCGGTCCGGCGCGCCCTGATCTCCGTCTCCGACAAGACCGGCCTGGTCCCGTTCGCCCAGGCCCTGGCGGCGCATGGCGTGGAAATCCTCTCCACCGGCGGCTCGGCGCGGGCGCTACGCGAGGCCGGCGTTCCGGTGCGCGAGGTATCGGACCACACCGGCTTTCCCGAAATCCTCGACGGCCGGGTGAAAACGCTGGTCCCGCAGATCCACGGCGGCATCCTGGGCCGCCGCGACCTGCCCGAGCACGTGGTGCAGATGGCGCAGCACGACATTGCCCCGATCGACCTGGTGGCGGTCAATCTCTACCCGTTCGAGGCGACTGCCGCCTCCGGCGCCGGCTGGGACGAGTGTGTCGAGAACATCGACATCGGCGGCCCGGCGCTGATCCGTGCCGCGGCCAAGAACCATGATTTCGTGGCCGTTCTGACCGAGCCGGCCCATTACGACGCCGTTCTGGCCGACATCGCCGCGCATGGCGGCACCACGCAGGCGCTGCGCCGCCAGCTATCGGGCGAGGCCTATGCCCGCACCGCCGCGTACGATGCCGCAATCGCCGCCTGGTTCGCCGCGCAGAACGGAATAAAACTGCCGGACAGGCTCACCATCGGCGGCCAGCTGCGGCAAAATTTGCGCTACGGCGAAAACCCGCATCAGCAGGCCGCGTTCTACGTCAACGGCAACCGGCCCGGCGTCGCCACCGCGCGCCAGACCCAAGGCCGCGAGCTGTCCTACAACAATCTCAACGACACCGACGCCGCCTTCGAGTGCGTCGCCGAGTTCGATGCGCCGACCGTGGTGATTGTCAAACACGCCAACCCGTGCGGCGTCGCCTCCTCGCACGATCTCGCGTCCGCCTGGGACCTTGCCCTGCGCTGCGATCCGGTCTCGGCCTATGGCGGCATCGTCGCCGTCAACCGCGTGCTGGACGAGGAAGCGGCGGAAAAAATCGCCGCCATCTTTACCGAAGTCATTGTGGCGCCGGACGCGTCGGAGGCCGCGCAACGCGTGCTCGCCCGCCGGAAAAATCTCCGCCTGCTGCTGACCGGCACCGTGCCCGATCCGGCCGCGCCCGGCCTGACCTTCCGCAGCGTCGCCGGCGGCTTTCTCGCCCAGGACCGCGACGCCGGCCAGGTGCGCCAGGCCGACCTCAAGATCGTCACCAAACGCACACCCACCGAGACCGAGCTCGCGGACATGCTGTTTGCGTTCCGTGTCTGCAAGCATGTCAAAAGCAACGCCATCGTCTACGCCCGCGAAGCCGCCACGGTCGGCATCGGTGCCGGCCAGATGAGCCGCGTCGACAGCGCGCGCATCGCTGCCTGGAAGGGCGCCGAAGCCGCCCGCGCCGCCGGCATCGATCGCCCGCTCACCGAAGGCAGCGTCGTCGCCAGCGACGCATTTTTTCCGTTCGCCGACGGGCTGGAAGCGGCCGTCGCGGCCGCTGCCACCGCGGTCATCCAGCCCGGCGGCTCGATGCGCGACAGCGAAGTAATCGCGGCCGCGGACCAGGCCGGGATCGCCATGGTGCTGACCGGCATGCGGCATTTCCGCCATTGATGCGCGGCCGCGCGAAACGCGGCCCGTTCGGCGACTTCCCAACGCCCACCTGCATTTGCGAGGCACTCGCATCATTACAAAACTGGGTTGACGGCGCCGCCCCAGCGCTTAGTTAACCGCCATGCGCACGATCGACGACCTGACCGAAAAAGAGGTCCTCGCCCTCGCCATCAGCGCCGAGGAGGAAGACGGCCGCATCTACGCCGATTTCGCCGACCGCCTGCACCAGGATTACCCCGAAAGCGCCAAGATCTTCGAGGAAATGTCGGAGGAGGAAGACCACCACCGGCGCAGCCTGATCGACCTCTATGTGCAGAAATTCGGCACCCACATCCCGCTGGTCCGCCGCCAGGATGTGCGCGGGTTCACGACCAGGCGCCCGACCTGGCAGATCAAGACACTCGGCATCGAAACCGTCCGCCAGTCCGCGCGGCAGATGGAGATCGAAAGCAGCCGCTTCTATCGCCACGCCGCCGAACGCAGCACCGACGCATCGATCCGCAAGCTGCTCGGCGACCTCGCGGCGGTCGAGGAAGGCCACGAGCGC
>JAATGE010000070.1 GCA_015654825.1 Rhodospirillales bacterium | reverse complement strand
GGATGCGCTGCTGCCTAGGTTGGTGAAGTATGTGAAGTAAAGTGAAGGCCAGGGCTCTGCCCTGGACCCGCTGGGGCCAGTAGGGCCCAGACCCCGTTCATTGGGGGGAACGGCGAAGCCTGATAAATCCATCTGGCTTCGCCGGGGAGACGATGAAAAGCCGCGCAGCGGTAAATGGGGTCTGGGGACTTGTCCCCAGCGGGGTCCAGCGGCAGAGTCCCTGGCCTTAATCATGCGCCACGGGTTCGCGAAAGTTCACCGTCAGCACTCGCCGCTCTTCCACCTTGCGACCGTCTTTCGTGGCCGGACTGTAACGAATTGCCCCGCTGCCGAGCCAGGCGAGAATCACCCCCGAAACGTCCGCTTCTCCGTGTCCATTTACCTGCCGGCAATCCTTCGGCACGCCGCTGGTCTGGATCATGCAATCGACCTGCAATTTTCCCGGGGGCCGCGGCGTTTTGCCCGGTTGCAGAAACACCATGCGCGGGTTTGCCGCGGGCATTTCCACATCCTTCAGTGGCCCAAAGGTGATTTTCGATCCGGCAGGCAGCATGACGGTGCGTGGCGTGGCCGGCGGTTCGGCAGCCGCCGCCCGTGGCGGCGCCGCGGGCGCCGACGCAACGACAGGCGCCGACGCAACGACAGGCGCCGGGGTGGGGGCAGGGGCCGGAACCGGGGCAGATGCCACGCGCTTCGGCACCTCGGGCTTTTTCTTCGCCAGCGCGGGCACGCGCTTAGCCGCCGCCGCCGCCGGCGGCGGCTTGGGCATTGGCGCGTACCCCGCCGCCGCAACCGACGCCTGGCCGGCGGGAGAATGCGCGAACGTCACGAACGCGGCAGCGACGGGATCCGACGGTGCCGGAACGAACAGCGAGGCCCGGCCGCTCGAGGTCCCTGCGATGTCGGTAGCACGCACTCTGCCCAACAGCCGGCGCTCCTCGGCGTTCGGCGGGCGTGCCGCGAACACCAGTTCGGCGCCCCCGTCCGCCAGGCTGGCAAATGCCATGTCGGCCGGCACGGCAACGATGGTGACCGCCTCCAGCCCGGCTTCGTTGCGCCCGCGTACTTCGGTGACGTTGCCGTCGCGCCGGATTTCCACGTCCCGGTCGCCGGTGGATTGCAAAAACGCCTGCGCCAGTTGCGGCAGCAGGCTGTCGGCCAGCGCCGGCTCGCCGCGCAGCCGCATCAGCACGGAGGCGGCTTCGACCGGCGGCGCCACCACGACATCCGGCACCGGTGCCGACACCAGAACCGGGGGCGGCGGCGGCGTCACGACCATTTGCCGCGCCCCCACTCCCGTGAGCCGAACCGGGACCGGTGCCAGCGGAACCGCCGGCAGGGCCGCCGGCTGGGCAGCAGGCGGCGCCGCCTCCATCCGCACCCACATCGGCGACAACCTGACGGGCGCGTGCGGTTGCGGCCACAGCCAAATGGCCACGTAGGAAGCCGCCGCCAGCACCACGGCGGCAGCCGCCAGCCGCGGCGTGCGGCTGACGCGCGCCGACCGCCTGGTCGCAAGCACCAGCGGCCGCCCGCATTCCGGGCAGACGAACAACGCGGGCTCATCCAGCCGCACCAGCGTGCGCGCATGCGCCACATGGCAGTAAATCTCGTTCCGGCAACGACCGTAGCGCGGGCTCATCTATCAGGCGATCCTGTGTCTGCCCGGTCTAGCGCAGATCGCCGCGCGCATCACGTGTGTTGGTGCCGTCGCATTCAACCTTCGCTGTGGCGGTGCACCAGCGCCAGCACGGCCGCGCCGTAGCGGTCCAGCTTGGAAGCGCCGACGCCCTTGATTTCCGCCAGTTCCGCCGTGCTCGCCGGGCGCACCGCGGCGATATCGCGCAGCACGCTGTCGTGAAAGATCACGTAAGGCGGCACCGCCTGGGCTTTCGCGATCTCCATGCGCCAGGCGCGCAACGCTTCGAATAGCGTGTTGCCCGCCGGCATCGCGCCGCTCGCCGCCGCCGCCGGAGCGCGCGTCCGCGGCGCCGTCGGCAGCCTGCCCTGTTCCGGCGGTTCGTCGGCCAGCATGACGCGGGTTTCCCCGCGCAGGATCGGCCGCGCTTCCTCGGTCACCAGTTCCAGGCTGGCATACTCGCCGCTTTTCACGCGCAGCGCGCCGCGTGCGATCAGCTGGCGCAGCACGCCACGCCAGAAATTGCCGCTGCGCTCCTGGCCGATACCGAACAGCGGCAGTTTGTCGTGCCGGTTGCGCTCCACAGCATCGGTTTTCTCGCCGCGCAGCACGTCCACCACATGGCGCGCGCCGAACATCTGGCCGGTGCGGTAGATGGCGGAAAGCGCTTTCTGCGCCGCGTCGGTGCCATCGAACAGCGCACGCGGACTGCGGCAATTGTCGCAATGCCCGCAAGGCTGCTCCAGCGTCTCACCAAAACACGCCAGCAGCGCGCGCGTGCGGCACGACGTCACTTCCGCCAACGCAATAATCGACTCGAGCCGCTGGCGCATCACCTGCTGCTGCGCCGCGGGCGCCGTCGATTGCGCCAGCCAGTGGCGGGCACGCGCCATATCCTCGCCGCCATACAGCAGCAGCGCATGCGCCGGGTCGCCGTCACGCCCGGCGCGGCCGATCTGCTGATAATACGCCTCCGGACTGTCCGGCATGTCCAGGTGCAGAACAAAACGCACATCCGGGCGGTCGATACCCATGCCGAACGCGATCGTCGCCACGACAACCACCGGCTCGCCGCCGCGGAACCTGGTCAGCCCCGCGCGCTTCTCGATCGGCGAAAGCCCGGCATGAAACGCCAGCGCCTGCACGCCCTTCTGCTTCAGCCGCAGCGCGGTCCGTTCGGTCTTGTTGCGGCTGCCGCAATAGATAATGCCGGCCTCGGCCGGGTAGCGCTTCAGGAAATCCAGCATCTGCTGCGATTCGGAACTCTTTGAATTCGCCGCGATATGCAAATTCGGCCGATGGAACGAATTGGTAAAGACCTGTGCGTCCCGCATGTCCAGCGCGGCCAGGATATCGTCGCGCGTGCGGTGGTCGGCGGTCGCGGTCAGCGCCACGCGCGGCACGCCGGGAAAGATCTGCGCCAACCGTTTCAGTTCGCGATATTCCGGCCGAAACTCGTGGCCCCAGGCGGAAACGCAATGCGCCTCGTCGATCGCAATCAATGCCAGCGGCGTGCGCCGCAGCCGCTCCAGCGTGCCCGACGACAGCAGCCGCTCCGGCGACACATACAGCAGATCGAGTTTTCCGTTCGCCAGCGTGTTCGACACCCGCGTGTTCTCATCGGCCTCGAGCTCCGAATGCAACGCGCCGGCACTAACGCCGAGCTGCCGCAACGCCGCCACCTGGTCGTCCATCAGTGCAATCAGGGGCGAAACGACCAGCGCGGTACCGGGGCGGCACAGGGCCGGCACCTGGTAGCAAATGCTCTTGCCCCCGCCCGTGGGCATCAGCACCAGCGCATCGCCGCCATCGACGACGTGATGCACCGCCGCGGATTGCAGGCCGCGAAAAGCGGGGAAGCCGAAAACGTCGTGCAGGGTTTGTTCTGGAGTCATTGGGAAGGCGAAAGGGCTTGCCCTGTAGGGGAAGAGATAAGGCCAGGGCTCTGCCCTGGACCCGCTGGGGCCAGTAGGCCCCAGACCCCATTCATTGGGGGGAACGGCGAAGTCCAAAATAACATTTCCGGTACCAGCTTCGCCGGGGAGACGATGAAAAGCCGCGCAGCGCTAGTGGGGGTCTGGGGCCGTCGTGCGCAGCACGCTTCCGCGTGACGGTCCCAGCGGGGTCCAGGGGCAGAGCCCCTGGCCTTACTGAGCACTACACCTACTGCCCAATAGCGATTTCCACCCGCCGGCTCGCCACACCCCTCTGCGCCTGCTTCCCAGCCGCCACCATCTTGAGCCGCGACGCGTCTACACCGTCCGCCGTCAGGCGGTCGATCACACGCTGCGCCCGCAACTGCGTCAGGTAGAGGTTGGCCTGGTCGCTGCCGGTGCTGTCCGCATACCCGGTGACCGTCACGTCCGCGTCCGGCGATCGCTTCGCCACCGCCGCCGCCTGGTCGATGACGTTCTTCGCCGCGTCGTCGATCGCGCCGGACCAGTCGGCGAAGAACACGATCCGCACCGGCTGCGCGCCGGCGGGCGAGGCGAGCAGGCTCAGGGCTAGGGCAGCCGGCAGGAGGCGAAGCATGCAGCGAATCCGTTTTGGGATGATGGCGCATGGGGCCGCAACGCTGCCGCCCCGTCAACTAAGCGGCAGCCGCAATCGCCTTCCCGCTGGATAGGCGCCAGATCCGGTCCAGCCGCTCGGCACCGGTCAGCCGATGCGCGATCAGCAGCACGCTGCGCCCCTCGGCCGCGGCGTAGAGCGTCGAAAAGAACGATTTCTCGGTCTCCGCATCCAGCCCCGCGCAAGGCTCGTCCAAAATCAGGATCGGCGCCTCGGACAGCAGCGCACGGGCCAGCGCGATGCGCCTTCCCTGGCCGCCGGAAACCCGCGCGCCGCCCTCGCCCAGCCAGGTCTCCAGCCGCTCCGGCAGCGCGCGCACCCAATCCCCGATCGCCGCCTGGTCGAGCGCCCGCCACAGATCGGCCTCCGCGGCGTCGGGCCGCCCCAGACGCAGATTGGCCTCGATCGTGTCGTCGAAAATATGCGTGGTCTGCCCCAGCCAGGCGATGCGCCGACGCAGATCGGTCGCCGCGAGCTCGGCCAGATCAGTGCCGCCGATCGTGACGCGCCCCCCCTGCGGCGCCACCACCTTCAGCGCAAGCGCCGCGAGCGTCGATTTGCCCGCGCCCGACGGCCCCAGCAGCGCGACGTGCGCGCCCGGCGGAACGTCCAGCGTCAGCCCGTCGAAAACCTCCGGCGCGCCGGGCGCCCAGGCGAAATGCACGCCCTCGAATTGCAGCGCAAAGCCCGCCGGCACCCGGCGCGGCTTCGGCGGATCGGGCAGCGTCGCCTCGCCCTCCGCCACATCGAGCACGCAGCGCGCCG
>JAATGE010000551.1 GCA_015654825.1 Rhodospirillales bacterium | reverse complement strand
GGCCTCAGGCCCCAGCGGGTCCAGGGCAGAGCCCTGGCCTTCACCTTTCAAATCGAATCTTCAGCTTCCCGTTACCGCAGCTCCGACTTCCCCACGTTAGCGCCAATAGGCTCTGCCGAGGACCCGTCACGCCGGAGGCGTGCTGCGCACGACAGAGCCAGCCCCTATTTTATCTGTCCGAGCGGCCCACAGCCGATGCGGGGTTTCGGGATCGCCGCCGATTACCCTAAACACGGGCCATGCCTCCCATCCTCCATCTCCAAGACATCCATTTCTCCCTGGGCGGCGGCCCGCTGCTGGACGGCGCCGAGCTGGCGGTGAGCAGCGGCGACCGCGTCTGCCTGGTCGGCCGCAACGGGTCCGGCAAATCCACGCTTCTGAAAATCGCCGCCGGCCTGCTGCCGGCGCAGGAAGGAAGTGTCTTCCTGCAACCCGGCACCACCGTGCGCTACCTGCCGCAGGAGCCTGATTTCGCGGGGTTTTCCACCACGCTGGCCTACGTCGAGGCCGGCCTCGGCCCGTCCGACGACGCCCACCTCGCCGCCACCATGCTGCAGGATCTCGGCCTGTCCGGCAACGAGAACCCCGCCACCATCGCGGGCGGCGCGGCGCGGCGCGCGGCGCTCGCCCGCTGCCTGGCCCCCACGCCCGACCTGCTGCTGCTGGACGAGCCCACCAACCACCTCGACCTGCCGGCCATCGAGTGGCTGGAGGCGGCGTTGGCGGCCTTCCGCGGCGCCATCGTGCTGATCAGCCACGACCGCCGCCTGCTGGAACGGGTCGGCCGAACCGTCGTCTGGCTGGACCGCGGCCGCACCCGCCAGATGGATCGCGGCTTTGCCCATTTCGAGAACTGGCGCGACGAAGTGCTGGCGATCGAGGAAGCCGAGCAGCACAAGCTGGCCCGCCAGATCGTGCGCGAAGAACACTGGATGCGCTATGGCGTCACCGCGCGTCGGAAACGCAATGTTCGTCGTGTCGGCGAGTTGGCCGCGCTGCGCGAAGCCAAACGCACGCATGTGCGCGCCGTCGGCAATGTGAGGCTGGAGGCATCGGAGGCGGAGGGCGGCGGCAAACTCGTTTCCGTTGCCAAACACATCGGCAAATCGTTCGGCGACCGTGCCGTGGTACGCGATTTTTCCACCCGCATCATTCGCGGCGATCGCGTGGGCATCGTCGGCCAGAACGGCGCGGGCAAAACCACGCTGCTGCGCATGCTGACCGGATCCCTGGCGCCCGACACCGGCGAAGTGCGGCTCGGCACGAACTTGCAGATCGTTTCGCTCGACCAGACCCGCGCCAGCCTGAACCCGGATCATACGCTGGCCGAAACGCTGACCGGCGGTGGCGGCGACATGGTGGAGGTGGGCGGCGAAAAGCGCCACGTGATCGGCTACATGAAGGATTTCCTGTTCCGCCCGGAGCAGGCGCGCACCAATGTAGGCGTGCTGTCGGGCGGCGAGCGCGGCCGCCTGATGCTGGCGGTGGCTTTGGCAAAACCCTCGAACCTGATGATCCTTGACGAGCCGACCAACGATCTCGATCTCGAAACGTTGGATCTGTTGCAGGATATGCTGGCCGACTACCAGGGCACCGTGCTGCTGGTCAGCCACGACCGCGACTTTCTCGATCGCGTCGTCAGCAGCACGGTCGCGGCCGAGGGCGAGGGTCGCTGGGTCGAGTACGCCGGCGGCTACTCGGACATGCTCGCGCAACGCGGGGGCGCCGCACCGGCCGCGGCCAAACCCGGCAGGTCACGCGCGGCCTTGCCGCAGACTTCCGTGCAGAAACCGGTGGCCCGCAAACTCTCGTTCAAGGATCAGCACGCGCTGAAAACGCTGCCGGTGGAGATCGACCGCCTGCACGCGCAAATTGCCCGGCACCAGGCAACCCTCGCCGACCCGGGCCTGTTCAGTCGTGACATCGGCCGGTTCCGGTCCGCGAGCGCCGCGCTGGAAGCCGACGCCGCCGCGCTCTCGGCCGCGGAGGAAAGGTGGCTCGCACTCGAAGTGCTCCGCGAGCAGATCGAAGGGTAGCGAACGCCGGTTGCCCCGCCATCCCAATTTCCGGGGGGCCATGCCCGCGCGACACAGGAGAAAACAAGAAGCGGCCGATCGTGGAATCGACCGCTTCGTTGCGACGACTGAAGCAGTGAGGAAACAGATCAGGTCGGCGATCGACGCCTATTTGTGAACCTTGAAAATAGTGCCCTTCGCGATGCCATTGTCGGTTCCGCCGCCCTGCGTCGTACCAAACAGATAGCCAACCCCATCGTCCGCATCCTTGATCAGGCTGCCGTACAATGGTGTGGAGCCATCGACGGGATAGCCACCGAAGGTATGCAGCACTGTCTCCTTACCGTTCGGCGCCAGCTTGAAGACAACGCCAAAATTTGCGCCGCCCGCTGTGGTCGTGCCGAAGAGGTTGCCCGCGCCGTCCATCATCAGGCCGGCATAGGGCAGACTGCCATCGGTTCCGCCGGCGAATGAATAAAGCACCGTCTCGGTACCGTCCGGCGCGAGTTTGAACACGGTGCCATTTTCACTTGTACCGCCGTAGGCGGTCGTACCGTAGAGATTGCCCGCCTTATCCATGATAACGCCGGCTATGGGGAGGCCGCCATCGCCTGCATTCTCCGTAAACGTATAGAGTACCGTCTCGGCGCCGTCCGGCGCCACCTTGAAGACAACACCGGAGCTGAAGCCGCCACCGTGGATTGTCGTGCCGTAGAGATTGCCTGCACTATCCCGGATAAGGCCGCCATCGGGATTCTTGCCATCGCTTCCACCCGTGAAGGCATACAGCGTCATAAAGCTGCCGTTCTTCGCCAGTTTGAAAACGGTACCGAAGCCGCTCCCGTTCGCGCCGCCCTGATACGTCGTGCCGTAGAGATTGCCGGCCTTGTCCCGCAGCACGCTGGCATAGGGCAAACCGCCATCGTTCACGTTCGTGAAGGTGTGCAGCACCGTCTCGGTGCCGTTCGGCGCGAGCTTGAACACAGTGCCATAACCGGCCGTGCCGCCCCCATAAGTCGTACCGTAGAGATTGCCCGCGTTGTCCTGGATCACGCCGGCATAAGGGTTCGCGCCATCGCTTCCGCCCGCGAAGCTGTACAGCACGGTCTTGCTGCCGTCCGGCGCGAGCTTGAACACGGTGCCATGGCCACTCGCGCCTCCCTGCGAGGTCGTGCCATAGAGATTGCCGGCCTTGTCCTTGATCAGTCCGGCCACGGGATTAGCGCCGTCGCTGCCGCCCTGGAAGTTGTATACAACTTCGTATTTGTGATCCCGCGCCAGCGCGGATGGAACATTGCCAACGGCCAGAAGCACCGTCGCAACGGGCAACGCGGCGCCAATCAGCCCCGCCTGAAGATCCCGCTTTTTCGATTTCGGCATGGTATTCAACTCCCCTGTATTGATATCCCGCAGCATTGACGTCGCGCGGTGGGCATGTCCTTATTCATATTCTTAAATCGCAGCATCGCGGCATTCGGGTTGCGGTATTCGGGTCGGGGCATTCGGGTCGGGGCATTCGGGTAAAGAGGTTGAACAATGGCGGAGCCATATTGCTTCGGCCGGTTCACTCTTAATCCGGCCGAGCGGCGCTTGTTCGCCGACGGCGCTGTGGTGCCCCTGGGCGCCACCGCATGTAATGTTTTGCTGGCTCTGGTCGAACGCGCAGGCACGCTCGTCACCAAAGACGAACTGATGGCACGCGTCTGGGGTCGTGCGAGCGTCGGCGACAACACGCTGCACGTGCATATCAATCTGTTGCGCAAAACCCTCGGCGACGATTGCATCGCGACCAGGCAGGGACGCGGCTACCGCTTTGTGGCGCCCGTAGAGCGGACACAGGCACGGCCCCCCTCCGCCGATCCGCACGCAGGCAACCTTCCTGCGTTCTGGACAGCGACTGACGGACCGGCGCGCCTGATCGGCAGGCACGAGCAACTTCGCGCGGTCTCGGAATTTCTCGCGCGTAGCCGCCTTGTCACCCTGACGGGTCCGGGTGGCGTGGGAAAAACCAGGCTTGCCGTGCAGGCCGCCGGCAAGAATTCCGCGACGCTCCCCGATGGGGCGTGGCTGGTGGAACTGGCCGCGCTGAAAGATCCGGAGCTTGTGCCGGCCGCCGTCGCCGCCGTACTGGACATCAAGATCGGCCACAATGCGACGCCGCTGGACACGCTGGCGCGCCACCTGGCGCGCCGAAGCCTGCTCATCGTGCTCGACAATTGCGAGCACGTAATTATGGCGGCAGCCCTGCTGTGCGAAACCCTGCTGGGTGCGGCACCGGGCATCAAAATTCTCGCGACCAGCCGCGAAGCGTTGAGCTGTTCCGGCGAACAGGCCTTCGAGGTGCCGCCGCTGGAACTGCCGCATGAGGGTGCGGTGCTGCCGGACGCGATGCGCGCGATGGCCGCCATCGAGCTGTTCGCGGAACGGGCCCGAGGCGCCAGCGCCAGCTTTAAAATGGACGATGCGGAGGTGCCGATCGCGGCCCGCATTTGCCGCCGCCTGGATGGCCTGCCATTGGCGATCGAGATGGTCGCGGGCTGGGCCGGCACGCTTGGGCTGAAGGCGCTGGATGCGGAATTCGACGGACCGGCGCATGCCTGGCTGCGCGCGGGAAGCACCGCGCCGGCGCGGCACGCCACGCTGCGCGCCACGTTGGAATGGAGCCATGACCTGCTTTCTCCGGCGGAGCGCCTCTTCCTCTGCCGCGTCGCCGTGTTCGCCGGCGGCTTCACGCTGGAAGCCGCCAAATCCGTAACGAGCGGCGACGGAATCCCGCCCGGGCAGGTGTTCGAATATCTCGGCAGCCTGATCCGCAAGTCGATGATCGCTTGCGTGCCGGGAACCCGGCGCTATCGCTTGCTGGAAACGATGCGCGCCTTCATGCTCGAAAAACTGGCGGCTTCGGAAGAGGCCGAAATGTTACGGCAACGCCATGCGCTCTACGTGCTGCAAACGCTCGAAGGCGCGATGAACGAGTGGGAAACCGCGGGCGATATCGTCTGGCTGGAGCGTCACAGGACAATCCTTGACGATCTGCGCAACGCGCTCGATTGGGCGATGGGCCAAAATTCCGACGCCGCCGTCGCGATCGCCGGCGCCTCGTGGCCGTTGTGGCGGGACCTGTCGCAGTGGGTCGAGGGACGCCAGAGGCTCGGCGCCGCGGCGTCCCGGCTGCGCCCCGATACGCCGCCGGCCCAGGAAGCGCGCTTGCGGCGGGGGCTCGGCGACATGTGGTCGAACACAGCAGCGAAGAACATGGCGCTTGCAGAACTCGCGCGTGCCGTGGCGCTCTATCGCTCGCTCAACGAAATTCCCCATCTCGGGAGCGCACTTGCGAGCCAGGGATATGCTCTGCTCATGCTTGACCGACCTGAGGAGGCGGAACAGTCGATCGCCGAAGCGCTCGCTTTGCTCGAACATGCGGGGCGCCCGAGAGCACTCTTGACGGCCTACTCCACGCAACTCTGTATCGAATCCCGGCTCGGCCACCTCGAAGCAGCGCGCGCCGCCGGAGAGAAAGCGGTGCGGCTGTGCGAGTTGTGGGGCGCCGATCGGTCGGCCTTCGTGGTAACGGGCAATCTGGTGGAAGCCGCCCTGGAGATGGGCGATTTCGACGGCGCCGTCATCGCAGGACGCGACCTTGCGGCGCGGCTGCGCTGCACGTCGCATTCCGATCTGCTGGGCTTTGTGCTGGGCGTTCTCACCGCCGCGCTGACGAGACGGGGCGACCTGGACGACGCGCTGACAACGGCGCGCGAAGCTGCGCCGCTGCTGCGTGACCACGACTGGCTGTTCTGGCTCTTCGACCACCTGGCGTTGCGCCTGGAACTTGCGGGACACGCCAGGGACGCAGCCCGTATCGCAGGGTACGCCGACACGGTTTACCGGACGTTCGACTGCCCGCGCGAGCCGATCGGACGCCGCGCCGTCGAGCGCCTGGCACTGAGGCTGCGCAACGCACTGCCGGAAGAAAGCATTGTGCAACTAAAGCGGGAAGGCGCCCAGCTTACCGAGGAACAGGCAATGACCGTTGCGCTGGCGGGGGTCGGACCGGATATCGCCACCAAAGTGGATACGTCGGACGCGGCAAGCCGGGCGGGTGCCCTCGAAGCCGCCAAACTGTGGCTCTTCGGCTTGCTCGTAACCGGCGCGGTGCCCGTCAAGCAGATCGAGGGCATGGCGCGTCAGAAGGGGCATGCCTGGGCGACCGTAAGGCGGGCCAAGGCGGCGCTGGGAGCAAATTCGGTCAAAGCCGGCGCATCCGGCGGCTGGGCATGGCAAATACCGGATGGGCTTAAATCGGCCTGATCCTGAGCACGAGAAGCACCGCACATTTTCGAAGATGCTCGTACGGGCGCTTTCAAGATGCTCAAGGCGCTCATCGTGGTTGACGATAAAAAGGCCAGGGCTCTGCCCTGGACCCGTCATGCGCAGCACGCGTTCGCGTGACGGGCCTGAGGCCCCAGACCCCGATCAAGCTGCGCGGCTTTTCATCGGCTCCCCGGCGAAGCCATC
>JAATGE010000127.1 GCA_015654825.1 Rhodospirillales bacterium | reverse complement strand
CTGTTCCAGCATGCGGTTGCCGATGAACCCGTGGCACACGCCGGCCACCGCCGCGACTTTGCCGATTTTCTTGGCCAGCGCCATGACCGTCGCCAGCACGTCCGGCGCGGTCTTCTCACCGCGCACCACTTCCAGCAGGCGCATCACGTTGGCCGGCGAGAAGAAATGCATGCCGACCACGTCGCCCGGCCGTTTCGTAACGGAAGCGATTTCGTCGATATCGAGATAGGATGTATTGCTGGCCAGGATCGCGCCCGGCTTTACGATCGCATCGAGTTTCGCGAATATTTCGCGCTTGATCGCCATATTCTCGAACACCGCCTCGATCACCAGGTCGCAGTCGGCGAGGTCCTGCAGCGCCAAACTCGGCGTCAGCAGCCCCATGTTGCGCTCCACGTCCTGCTGCGTCAGGCGCCCCTTTTTGGCGGTGTTCTCGTAATTGCCGCGCATGATGCCGACGCCGCGCTGCAGCGCCGCATCGGCGGTTTCCACGATCACCACGGGAAATCCCGCGGACAGGAAATTCATCGATATGCCGCCGCCCATGGTGCCGGCGCCGATCACGCCGACTTTCCTGATCGGGCGCAGCGGCAAGTCGCCTGAAATACCCGGGATCTTCGCCGCCTCGCGCTCGGCGAAAAACAGATAGCGTTGCGCCTTGCTCTGCACGCCGGTCACCAGGTCCATGAACAGCCGGCGCTCGGTCTTCAGCCCCTCGTCGAAACTTTGCGTCGTGGCCGCCTCGATGCAGCGGATATTATATTCCGGCGCATCGAACCCGCGGAACCTGCGCGCGTTGGCCTTTCGAAATGCTTCGAACACGCCCGGCACCGCGGTCACCGGCAGGTCGCGCACCTTTTTCAGCGGACGCGCTTCCGCCACCACGCGCTTGGCGAATTCCACCGCGCCCGCGCGCAGCGCGTCTTCCGGCGCGGTGTCGTCGATCAGGCCGGTTGCGGCGGCTTCGCGGGCCCCGATCGGCGTGCCGCTGGTAACCATGTCCAGCGCCTTCTCCACGCCGACGATACGCGGCAGCCGCTGTGTGCCGCCGGCCCCCGGCAGCAGCCCCAGCTTCACCTCCGGCAGCCCGAATTTCGCCGACGGCACGCCGACGCGGTAATGGCACGCCAGCGCCGTCTCCAGCCCGCCGCCGAGCGCCGTGCCGTGGATTGCGGCGATCACCGGTTTCGGCGCGCCCTCGATCTTGGCGATCACCGCGTGCAGCGGCGCGCCTTCCGGCGGCTTGCCGAACGCGCTGATATCGGCGCCGGCGATGAACGTGCGCCCGGCGCAGATCAGCACGATCGAATGCACCGCCGGATCGGCGATCGCCTGGTCCAGCCCCGCATCCAGCCCATCGCGCACCGCCGCCGACAGCGCATTGACCGGCGGCGAGTTGATGGTCAGCACGGCGACATCGCCCTCAACGGTCAAATCGGTCACATCATTGATGGCGGTCACAATCCGTCCCTCCCCCGGTTTTCTGGTCGCGGCGGACATTTGCATGCCCGCCCGCGCCCTGGCCAGGGGGGGCGCCCACCGCCCGGCCCCAACCGAAGTCGGCGAACAAAAAACAATTAACAAAAGTTTTTACTTCTTTTTTCAAAAAGAAGTGCTTTTTCTTGTTCTTTTTTGAAAAAAAGAACCAAAAAACTTTTGTTAATTTGGCTTTCGTTTCGGGTCGAGCCGTCACGCCGCCTGCTGCCGGGGCGCGATCCGCCGCCGCTGCTCCATCAGGTCGTGGTCAGTCTGCAGGCCCAGGAAGAACCCCTCCGAAACGCCGAAATAGCGGGCCAGGCGCAGATCGGTGTCGGCCGTGATCGCACGCTTGCCGAGCACGATCTCGTTGATCCGGCGCGGCGGCACGCCGATCGCACGCGCCAACGCGTTCTGGCTCAGCCCCATCGGCTCGACAAAGTCCAGCCGCAGCACGTCGCCGGGTGTCGGATTCGGAACGCCCTGCAAGCGCAAACATCGGCACAGGCCCCAGGCACCGTCGGAAATGCCTACCTCCGGCACTTACGCGGGCCACCGCCCCGCCCAGGGCGCCGCCGCCTCCAACTGCGCCGCCAGCCTGATCAGCACATCCTCCGCCCCATACCGCGCCACGAACTGCACCCCCACCGGCAGCGCCGCCGCCCCTGCCTCCGGCGCCGCCATCCCCAGCGGCACCGACATGCTCGGCGTGAACGTCATGTTGCTGACCTGCGTAAACGGCGTGCGCGCAAAACTCTCGTGCGCGATCTGCTCGAGCATCCCGAGCTTCAGCATCAGCCGCCCGGCACCCAGCGCCCGCAGCACCGGCAATATCCGTTGCTGTGCCCGCGGCAGCGCCAGTTCGCCGATCCGCGGCGGCGGACCCGCCACCGTCGGCAGCAGCCACACATCGTACGTGGCGTGGAACCGCCCCAGCGCGCGCGCAAAATCGTTCCATGTGCGATGCGCCGTCACGTACTCGGCCGCACTCAGCGCCCGCCCAAGCGCCGCCAGCAGCCCCGTCTCCAGCTCGAACGCGCTGTCCGGCGCGCCGGAAAACGCCACGTCCGCCGCCACCTGGCCGAGATACATGGTCAGGAACGCGCTCGCGACGCCGCCCCCATCGATCGCCGGCGCCGCCTCCTCCACGTCATGCCCCAGCCCCTCCAGCAACCTGGCCGCCTCCCGCACCGCCGCCACATTGCCCGCATGCACCTCGGTGCCGAGCGGCGAGGCCGTCGAAAACCCGATCCGCAACCGCCCCACCGGCGCCCCCAATTCCGCCTCGTACGGGCGCGCCGGCGCCGCCGGCACAAAAAACTCGCCTTGCTCGGGCACACTCAACACATCCAGCATCCGCGCCGTATCGCGCACGCTGCGGCTCAGCACGCCATTCGCCGACGCCCCTTCCCAGTTCAGCCCCTGCGCCTGCCCCCAGCCCACCCGGTTGGTCGACGGCTTCAGCCCGAACAACCCGCAATACGACGCCGGAATGCGGATCGACCCGCCGCCGTCATTGGCACCCGCCATCGGCACCACCCCGGCTGCCACCGCAGCCGCCGACCCGCCGGAGGACCCGCCCGGCGTGCGCCCGCTATCCCAGGGATTGCGCGTCGGCCCCCACAGCCGGCTTTCGGTCTGCGCCCGCAGCCCAAGCTCGGGCGTCGCCGTGCGCCCGAAAATCACCAGCCCCGCCTCCAGGCACCGCCGCGTATAGGCGCTGTGCTCAGCCGCGATGCGCCCCCGCCACGGCGCCGCCGCGGCCGTGTACGGCTGCCCCGCGTACTCCTGGCCAATGTCCTTGAGCAGAAACGGCACGCCGGCAAACTTCCCGCTCAGCGCCTGCCGCGCCCGCGCCCGCGCCACATCGTCGAACCGGATCGGCGTGTGGTTCAGCGTGCCCGCCGTCGCATCGGCCCGCGCGATCGCCGCCTCCAGCAACTCGGCCGCACTCACCTGCCCGGCCGCCACCAGTGCCGCCAGCGCCGTCGCGTCATTGCGCGCCATCAATTCGTCCATCCGTCCCCTCCCGGTCAGCCATGACGGCCACGCGCCGGCCCCCGTCTTGGCCCAGTGCCCACAGACAGCCTATATCCTGCAAATCTCCCGCGGCGCAGCACAGCCGCGGGGACGAGGCGGCCTCGCCTCGGGCAGGAGGAAATAAATGGAAGATGTAGTAATCGTCTCGGCGGTGCGCACACCGGTGGGCAGTTTCAACGGTGCATTCGGCACCGTCCCGGCGCACGTCCTCGGCACCGCGGCCGTCCGCGCGGCCATCGAGCGCGCCGGCATCGCGCCGGAGGACATCGACGAAGCGATCCTCGGCCAGATCCTGATCGGCGGCCAGGGCCAGAACCCCGCCCGCCAGGCCGCCCGCGCCGCCGGCATCCCCGACGAGAAAACCGCGTTCGGCATCAACCAGCTCTGCGGCAGCGGCCTGCGCGCCGTCGCCCTCGCCTCGCAGCAGATCCGCAGCGGAGAATCCGCGATTGTCGTCGCCGGCGGCCAGGAAAGCATGAGCATGGCCCCGCACGCCGCCTACCTGCGCGGCGGCACCAAGATGGGCGCGCTCGAATTCACCGACACCATGCTGAAGGACGGCCTGTGGGACGCCTTCCACGGCTACCACATGGGCGTCACCGCGGAAAACGTTGCGCAAAAATACCAGATCACCCGCCAGCAGCAGGATGAATTCGCCCTCGCCAGCCAGCACAAGGCCGGCGCCGCCACCAAATCAGGCCGCTTCAAGGACGAAATCGTTGCTGTCACAGTAAAAGGCCGCAAAGCCGACACCGTGGTCGACACCGACGAATTCATCCGCCCCGACACCGACATGGCCGCCCTGACCAAACTGAAGCCCGCCTTCCAGAAGGACGGCACGGTCACTGCCGGCAACGCCAGCGGCATCAACGACGGCGCCGCCGCCCTCGTCGTCATGAGTGCGAAAGAAGCCGCCCGCCGCGGCCTCACCCCGCTCGCCCGCATCGCCAGTTTCGCCACGGCCGGCGTCGACCCCGCCATCATGGGCACCGGCCCCATCCCGAGCAGCCGCAAGGCCCTGGAGCGCGCGGGCTGGAAGATCGCCGACCTCGACCTGATCGAAAGCAACGAAGCTTTTGCGGCGCAAAGCCTGGCCGTCGTCAAAGACCTTGGCCTCGACACCGCTAAAGTAAACGTAAACGGCGGCGCCATCGCCATAGGCCACCCCATCGGCGCCTCGGGCGCCCGCGTGTTGGTCACATTGTTGCACGAAATGCAAAAACGCGACGCCAAGAAGGGCCTCGCCACGTTGTGCGTCGGCGGCGGCATGGGTGTAGCCATGTGTGTGGAAAGGTGAAGGAAAGGCGAGGGGCTCTGCCCCTGGACCCCGCTGGGGACTAGTCCCAAGACCCCAATTTTATTGTTTCCGAGTCCAACACATCGTAGGGTGGGCTGCCCTTCGCAACCCACCATCTAAAGCACGGCTTCCCGCAGCCATTCGCCGGTCTGGAACGGAACGGATCTGTGCGGGGCGCGTAACACAAAATCTCGGCGAGACGATGCCGATCACGCACGGTCCTTGGCCTCCGAACCATCTTCAAGCAGGCTGATCAGACGAAGGCGATCTTCGCGGGCGACAAAGCCCAGAAGGACGGTCGCAGCCGCCGCGCGAGCGCGCTTCTTAAGCAATCGGTCCGGAATTTCGCCCGCCGTCCAGAATGACAGAACACCGCGAAAAGCAATGGCGAGTTGGCTGGGAATGACAGCCACCGCCAGCGGCCGCGTCGCCGGCAAGAGTGCCTCTCCATCAGCAAGAGCTTCGGCCCATAGGGCCGCGGATCGGGACGAGACTTCGCTGGGCTCATCGCTCGGAGCACCGATCGCCGCCATGACGGCACGATTTACGGCCGGCGCAGCAAGCATGACTGATGCGGCGATATCGACAGCCTGAAGGACACGCGCCAATGCCGTATCCGGCAGCGAGGCCCGAGCCAACTGTTCCTGCATCGAAGCGATAAGCCGCGTCGAGAGCGCCAGCATAATCGCGGCCTTGCTGCCGAACTGGTTGAAGGGTGTCGCAAAGCTCACCCCGGCCTCTTCGGCAAGCTCACGCATGGAGAACGCCGCGCCCCCCCTTGCGAGAAGGCGTTCGGCTGCATCCAGGACACGATCCCGGGTCGGCAATTTCAGTTGCGAAGGGGTCTTGTCACGGGCCATGCGCGACTATATCATGATATAAGTTCTTGCCAACCCCCTGCGTGAGGTTCCGATGCCCCGATCGAAGACCTTCCTCATTACCGGAGTCAGTTCCGGGCTTGGCCGCGCGTTTGCGGCGGCCGCTCTCGCCGCCGGCCACCGCGTGATCGGCACGGTTCGCCGCCCCGACGACGCGAAGGCATTCGGCGCGTCGAAAGGTGCGTTGCCACTTCTGCTCGATGTCACGGACTATGCGACGGTCCCCGAGGCGGTGCGGACGGCGGAGCAGGAAGCCGGGCCAGTCGACGTGCTGGTGAACAACGCCGGCTACGGCCACGAGGGCGCCCTTGAGGAGTCCTCGATAGACGACCTGCAACGGCAATTCGCCGCCAACGTGTTCGGCCCGGTCGCGATGATCAAGGCCGTGCTCCCCGGCATGCGGCAACGGCGGCACGGCCACATTGTGAACGTGACCTCGATGGGCGGCTTCATCACGATGCCGGGGATAAGCTTCTATTGCGGCAGCAAATTTGCGCTCGAAGGAATCTCCGAGGCTCTCGGCAAGGAGGTCGCCTCCTTCGGCATTCGCGTCACCGCCCTCGCACCCGGCCAGTTCCGCACCGACTGGGCTGGCCGTTCGATGGACCGGACGCCGCGCAGCATTGCCGACTACGACACAGTCATGAATCCAATCCGCGCGGCGCGTCAGGCAAAGAGCGGCAACCAGCCTGGCGATCCCAACAAGGCAGCCGAGGCGCTTCTGCGGTTGGTCGAAGCCGAAAACCCGCCCACCCGGTTGTTCCTCGGCGAGGATGCGCTCGGACTGGTGGCGCAGAAACTGCAACAGATGAACGGCGAGATCGCGGCGTGGGACGCCCTCTCGCGCTCGACCGGCTTTGCTCCGTGAAGCGGCCTCCGATGCAGGCCCGGAACTGGACTCACAATTTCTTTGTTGGAAAGGACGCCTGATGTTTGGAATTTCTCCACTCGGCTGGGTGCACACGCTCGGCAGCCTGCCGGCCATTCCCTTGGCTGTGTATATGATTGCCCGTCATGGCCGGATCGTACCTCAGTCATCACCTGGTGCTGCCTATTTCGTTTTTATGCTGATCGGCGCCGCCACAGTTTTTCTCGTCGCACATCAGCCGATCAGCTACGCTATCGGCACGGTCACGATTGTTCTGCTGCTCGCTGGTTACGGCGTCGGGCGCCTTCCAGGATTAGGACGTGCAGCCAAATATATCGAAACGATCTGCCTGAGCCTGACAGTGTTCCTGTTGATGGTGCCAAGCGTCAGCGAAACTCTGCGCCGCGTTCCGGATGGCCACCCGCTGGTGACCGACCTGAACTCGCCGCTCCTCCTCGGATCTCAGGCGGCCCTTCTCGTCATGCTCATTGTCGGCTTGACAGTGCAGATCGTATACTTGCGCAAGCAGCCGTAACAGCGGCGCTTCATTGGGGGCCGACGAAGAAATTTGAGGTGACCCGGGCAGTCATGTCTGCGGAGCCCGCAGCGGTGGCTCAGTTTAACGTAGCCCGGATTAGTGCAGCGTGATCCGGAACCGTGAGCTTACCGGCCCGTTCGGCTCCCGGATTACGCTCCGCCAATCCGGACCACGGCTTGCTCACCCCGCTCGCGCGCATCGCCGGTTTCGCCAGCGCCGGCGTCGACCTCGCCATCATGGGCCGGAATGGGCGTTGCCATGTGCGTCGAAAGGTAAAGGCAAGGCCAGGGGCTCTGCCCTTGGACCCCGCTGGGGCCGTAGGCCCCAGACCCCAATTTTATTGTTTCCGAGTCCAACACACATACCGGGCGAGCCGTAGGGCGGAAACGCGAAGCGTGTTCCGCCAACGCAACTCATCGCAGCGCCCCAAAATCCCTCGCCCGCGCCTTCGCGGGAGAGGGAGGGGCCCAGCCCCTACGCTGGGAGGGTGAGGGCCCCAGCCGCGGCAACCTCCACGCTCCACAGGTTCCCACACGCTTGACCCACACGGCCTGGCGCATAGCCACCGATACCAAAACCTGCGAAGCCGACGACCTTTCCGGCGCCGGAGCAAAAGCCACCGGTGGCCGCTGGAACGAGCCAGGCCTCCCCGTCATCTACACCTCGGAAAACCAGTCCCTCGCCTGCCTGGAGACCCTGCTCCACCTGAACGCCGGCGGCCTGCCCTTCAACCGCACCCTGGTAGCGATTACGATCCCATCCCCCACCTGGGCCAAGGCTTTAACAGTAGCCCCCGCCAACCTACCCGTCGGCTGGGACGCCGAACCTGCCGGCCGATCCAGCATTCAATTCGGCACGCGCTGGCTAAAATCAGCCGCGCACGCACTCCTGAGGGTTCCGTCCGTGATTGTCCCTAATGAATTCAACATCCTCATAAACCCACAGCACACGGACAGTAGGCGCATCACCGCGGACAAGATTCGCAGATGGCTTTATGATCCGCGGCTACTCCGGTAAGGCGCTGCGAGCGCTCGGCGCCGGCCCGCCATTTATGTAAGCACAACATAAGGTGAGAACAATTGGTGATAGGCACCACATGTAGTTGCATGCGGGCCCGACTCATGCTAGCGGAGCAGCCGGTGGGCGCGGGATGAAGTTGCGCTCGCCCGTGGCAGGGAGTTGCCCGATGAATAAGAACCAATTGTTCGTTGAACGCCGGGAGCAGGGGGACTACGCGGTCCGCCGGCCCAATTCCCAGCGCGCCAGCGATGTGCTGCCAACCCAAGCGGCCGCGATTGCCCGCAGCCGCAAGCTGAGCCCCGGCAGCACGCCGCTGGTCGAGCGCGTACGTACTACGACCCGAGGCCATACTGACCAGTGGCGTAAGCCGTAGCTGCCCGCAAGGACGTTAAATGGCCGAGCTACTGACCGCAAGCGCAGAAGCAACGGCGTGGATTGACCAAGTCAAGGCGGCTCATTCTGGTCGAATCGAGTTCGGGAGCCTGGCAGGATCGGTAATCTGGTCCGACGTTAAAGGAGCAGATGGCCAGCAACTCGTACCACTCGATCCCGACGAACTCGCGGCGAAAATCAACGTCGGCGGGTTCGACCTCCTCAGAGGCCACGATCCGGGCTTGCCGCAGGGCAAGGTCCTAACGGCCGCCGTGTTTACTGACACGGACGGCTCGAAGTTCGTCGCCGCCCTGCTGGGGTTCTATCAGGGCGGAAGGTCTGGGGGCTTTCGCGACTTGGGAGTTGAGCCGTCGCCGGCGACGCCGGCGCCCGTCCTACTGCCTCCGCTCTCAGGCTCCCGTTTGATCTATTTTTCTACCGACCCACGAGAGGTAGACGCGGCGTGGGTCGAGGACGTTGTGGCGACTGCGCCGCTTCATGTCGAACGGCAGCAGCTATCTCATAACGCAGCCGACACCTCACAAGAATTAATCCGCATCGGGATCATCTTCACCGGCCTTCTCTGGAATCCCTACGTCACGACAATCGCAACTGAAGCCGGGAAAGCTAGCTACGCAGCCTTGAGCGCTTGGGTAAGGCGCTTGTTGACTAAGGCAGCCGATCGGATCGATCCGATCGTCGATATTCACTCGCACTGCGACGGCTGTCACATCTCGTTCCTCTTTCGTGGCACGAATGTGAAACGACATTACGCCGCACATGATGCACTGCCGGGCGCCGCGGCCCGGTGCGAGACTTTAGTCGCCAACATGAAGAGTGCGCACGCCGCACCCAGGAGGATCGTGTACGAGTTCCACCCGGACGACGAACTCTGGTTTCCATCTTTTGCCGAGCTCCACGACGGCCGCCTTATCACAGAAAATAACGTTCTCATCGCTGTCGAAAAGCTTCCCAGGGGACTAAGCCTTGGCCTCAGCCTTGACGAAAAGGCGCCCCGCCTACCAAGTACCAAGCGCGCAGATTCTTAATTGACAATGCAAATCCAGGTTCTTTCATCGGGTCTAGTCATGCGCCAGGATTTCAGCCAGGCGGTACGAGCCGTTTTCTTCCAAACGGATTGTGATGAGTTTTTGTACGCGACAGACGGAGGAACCCTCTTCTTAGTCAGTTTTCAGGCGAAGCTCTACGCACTGACCTGTAAGCATGCATTCGGCACCTTCGAGCCACGGCAGCTCTTCATCACGCAGGAAAAAAACGCCCAAAAGGACAGCAAGCCGGCGCCGATAAAAGGCCGTCATTTTCCGTCCAGGCCCGTTGACGGAGCTGCCGACACGGACGTCGTCGATTTATGTGCAGTCAGCTTTGAAGACCAAATTTCCGCCGAATTTTTTCACGGCACGCCCTACGTTATCGAGAACGGAACCGTTGGCACAAGCCGGCCTGGTCATCGGCTGCTTGTCTGCGGCGTGTTGAAGAGCAAGTCGCAGATTATTCCCCCCGACATCACGATGGGTTTTTGCCAGCTGGAATTTCATGACACCGGGCCATGCATGTTTGATCCGTTCCTACGCCAAGCAGTGGCGCAATTCAGGCAGCCCGAATTTAACGATGTCACCGGAATTAGCGGCTCACCCGTCTTTGACAAAACCGCGGGTAGACTCTGCGGCATGGTCGTGCGAGGCGGTATGATCGGCGACAAATGTAGAATTTTTTATATGGATATTAGCGATATCGTCCGATTTCTTGAGGGAATCCGAGCCGGCGCTAGGAATACCTACTATACAAAGGTGATCGAGACCGAGAACCGCAGCCTTGACGTCAGCGACTGGGCGACTCGGAGGTTTGCCCCATGAATTGGACCGAGGTCGTCAATGCACTGTCGTGGCCGCTCGCAGTTAGTTTTGTTGCCATCATGTACAGACGGCCGCTTTATTCATTTCTGCCCGAGTTGTCCCGTAGGCTGCAAAGAGTTTCAGTCGCGGGCGTCAGCATCGAGCTAGACGCAGCAAAGCAACAGCCGGCAAGCGGCATTACGAGCGTATCGGGCACAATAGAATTGAAGGAGTTTCCCGGTGTGACGCGCACGCCAGCAATTGGGAATCTCGAGAGGCAATTACTGGCCCACATCAAGGCGTTCTCAGGAACGCAAGATGATATCATAAACTTGCTAGTTAGGGCGCTTGCACAATCGCGCCTCGAATCAAAATTTGGTTATACCTACGCATTGATTTTCGGATCCCAGATAAGAGGTCTCGTTGAACTGGCTGCGCGACGGCGAGTATCAGCAGACGATGCGTTGAGTTTTTATAACGAAGCAATCAGTCAAAATCGTGAGTTTTACCAAGGCTATGGCTTCGGCGGCTGGCTGGGATTTCTAAAACGGAACGACCTAATTGCACAGGACGACGAGGGGGTAACTATAACCGAAATAGGGGAGGATTTTCTGAGGTGGCTGCAAGCGATGCGCCTCCCCACAAACAAACCATGGTAGCCTTTCGCTCCTGAACATTCGCCGTAGCGAGTCGTACGGCCGCTTGCCCCCGCAACCCACCAACTCCTATTTCTCCGAGCGCAGGTTCAAGAATGACGCGCAGCCGCGAGGCGGTGGCCTCGGCAAACCGCTCGAGCGTGCGCGTCGAAGGCGTGGTCCAGCCGACTCAGCTATCCTTCCTTCCTATATTCGCCCAAACGTGCCCGAGCCGCCGTGCAAGATCGGTCACAGTCGCCGCGGCCGCCTGTGAAGCTGCCTCCCCAGCGCGGGCCAATAACACTTCCTCCCGGCCACCCAGAGTTCGCACCGCATCGTGGAGCGCGGCGATTTGCGCCGCTTGCCGGTCAATCGTTTCCGCCTGCTTCTCGATCAACCTTGCGTGCTTGTCCTGCACCTCGAGAATGCGCATAACGCGCAGCCACAATTTGAACAGCCCGCTCGTTCCGGCCTCGACTTCGCGGACGATCTCTTTGGTGGGCGGCAGCGTCACGGTCGCGATCAGCCGTGGCGGGCGATCAGCCGGTCCGTACGCCGCTCGATCTCGTCCAGCCGGCCATCCAATTCCGCAAGCATCAAAACAAAGGTTTCGTCCTGTGCGTCGCGCTCGGCGGGCTTCCGAGGTTCACCCATCAATCCAGGCTTGTCCGAGATGCCGGCCGCGCCCCCCTTCCGAAATGCCGAACCGCTTGTGACTGCCTTCTTACTGGTAGACGCCATGCGTGCAGCCCTCTCTCACCTTGAGGATAGGCCTGCCGGGCGTCGTTTGCCACCACCCTGATGGCAGCGACCGCAGCCCGGATGAAATCTCCGGGTCCCCTGCACCAAGCACAGCAACTCTCATCACCCCCCCGTCCTCACACCAAACCGCGCCACCCCTCAAAACCACTCAACGCCCCCCCTTGCGCTATCCTACATAGTAGGATAGAAGCCCTGCCAGGGGTGCCCCTTGAGGGTCTTCAAGACGAAAGAATTCGCCCGCTTTGCCCGAAGCGAACGGATTACCGATGAGCGGCTCGTCGTAGCAGCCAGCCGTGCCGAGCGCGGCCTTGTCGATGCCAATCTCGGCGGCGGCCTGATCAAGCAGCGCGTCGCGCGCCAAGGCCAGGGAGCGCGAGGCGGCTACCGGACTTTAATGGCGTTTCGCGCCGCGTCTCGAACCGTCTTTCTCTACGGCTTCGCCAAGAGCGAGCGTGACAACATCGGGCCGGACGAACTGGATTTCTGGCGTCGCGTGGCGGCCGCGTTCCTCGCCATGGACGCACCCAAATTCAACGCAATGATCCAAGCCCAGGAAATCACGGAGGTAAGCTTCAATGACTGATCGAAACGCCCGCAGCCGGCGCCTCGCAGTGCTGCAAAGCACCGCGTCCGCCGTGCACCAGGCCGGCGCGCTCGACAAGGCGACCATGCCCGACCTCAAAGCCTT
>JAATGE010000030.1 GCA_015654825.1 Rhodospirillales bacterium | reverse complement strand
GCATGCTGTACGAGCTGATCCCCAACATGCCCAAGGAACGGCTACTGCCGTTGATCAAGCGTTTCGCCGCCGAACTCGAAAATCTGGCCCTCTTTGGAATGGTCTTTCCCACGAGCCCGAAATGAGGGGAGTCTTAAGGCCCCAGACCCCAATTTTATTTGTTCCGAGATCGGCATCGACTCCGAGCCGATTGGCGCTGGCTGTCGCCCGCTTCGACCATGTAGAAGTGTCCCGCCGCGCAGCGCTAACGACATCGGCGGCACGCCGACGGAGCCCCTGGCCTTCTTCCCGCCCCTGCCCCATCTTCGCCAAAACGCCGGGGGTCTCCCATGCCGCACATAAACGCCAACGCCACCAACCTATGGGTCGAAGACGAAGGCGCCGGCGCGCCCGTGGTCTTCAGCCACTCCCTGTTCTTCGACTCAGACATGTTCACCCACCAGGCCGCCGCCTTCGCCGCCACGCACCGCGTGATCCGCTACGACCATCGCGGCCAGGGACGCAGCGATCCCTCGACCGCCCTGGACATGGAAACACTCACAAAAGACGCAGCCGCCCTGATCGAGATCCTCGGCGCGGCCCCCTGCCATTTCGTCGGCAACTCGCTCGGCGGTTTCATCGCCCTCCGCCTGGCCGCCCGCCGCCCGGACCTGCTGCGCTCCGTCACGATCCTCGGCAGCTCCGGCGAGGCCGAGCACCGCGCCGCCGAATTCGCGCCCCTCGTAGAGGCACTCCGCACCCAGGGCCCCGCACCCCAGATCGCCACCCTGATGTACATCATGTTCGGCGACAGCTTCCTGGCCGATCCCGCCCGCGCCGCCGAGCGCGCGCAATGGCAAGCCAGGATCGCCGCCCTGCCGAACCGCATCGCCGATGCCGCACACGAAGTGGTGTTCCGAACCGCGGTGCTGGATGAGCTGGCCGGCTGCCGCGTGCCGCTACTGGCCATCGCCGGCGCGGAAGACCACGCTTACGGCCCGAAGGAAGCGGAAAACGTCGCCCAGGCCGCCGGCGGCCGCGCCGTTACGGTCGCCCGCGCCGGCCACTCGGTCGCCCTCGAACAACCGGCGGAGGTCAACGCCCTGCTGGCCTCGCATTGGCAATCCGCGGCCCGGCGCGAAGCCGCCTGATGGGGCGTACACCGATCGCGGCCGTCGCCGGCCTGGCGTTCGTGGCGGTCTGGATCGCCGGCGCCACGGTGCTCGCCGATCACGTCCGCCATCAAAACATGGTCGTGCAATTCGCCTACTATGCCATTGCCGGCTTCGTCTGGGTGTTCCCGGTCCGCTGGCTGATGTTTTGGGCCGCCTACAAGCGATAACAGCCGTCGGCGGCGTTGCGTCCGATAAGGAAACAGCGTTAACCTACCGCCGTTCCAAATAGGCGGGCTCCCATGGATTTCCCCGGCGATTTCGACTTCGACAACCCGCTGTTCCGCGCCAACCCCTACCCCGCCTACCAGTTCCTGCGCGACGCGGCCCCGATCTGGCGCCTGCCCACCGGCCAATGGCTGGTCTCCACCCACGCCGGCTGTACCGCCGTGTTGCGCGACCCCCGCATGGGCCACAACAACACCGGCATCATCACGCCGGAAATCGCGGCCGAACCGATCGTCGCGTCGCTGATGCGCACCATGCTGCTGATCGACCCGCCCGCGCACACCCGCCTGCGCAGCCTGGTCACCAAGGCCTTCACCGCCCGCCGCGTCGAGGAACTGCGCCCCCGCATCGAAGCCATCGTCGACGACCTCATCGATGCCGTCATCGATGACGGCGGCATGGATGTGATCCGCGACTTCGCACACAAGCTGCCGGTCACCGTCATCTGCGACATGCTCGGCATTCCCGAACAGGATCGCGGCCCGTTCCTGAACGAGTCGACCGTGCGCGGCCGCATCCTCGACCCGGTGTCGCTAACCAGGGAGGAAATGGACGAATCGAATGCCTCGCTGCTGAAATCCGCCGAATATTTTCGCGGCCTGTTCGCCTACCGCCGCGCCAATCCCGGCGACGACCTCACCACCGCCCTGCTGAACGCCCGCGAAGCCGACGACAGCCTCACCGAGGAGGAAGTGCTCGCCAATATCGGCCTGCTGTTCGGCGCCGGCCACGAAACGACCAACAATCTCATCGGCAACGGCGTGCTCGCCTTGCACCGCAATCCGGGCGAGCTCGCCCGGTTGAAGGCGGACCCAAACCTCATTCCGAACGCGGTGGAAGAAGTGCTGCGCTACGACAGTCCCGTGCAACTCACCGGCCGCACCGCGCTCATGGACCAGGAAGTGCTGGGCCAGCCGATTGCCAAGGGCGAGGAAGTGATAGCGCTGCTGGGTGCCGGCAATCACGATCCGATGGCCTATCCGGGCGATCCCGACGTTCTGGATGTCGGCCGCCCCGGCGTTCGCTCCATCAGTTTCGGCGGCGGCATCCACCACTGCCTCGGCGCCCAGCTGGCGCGCATCGAAGGCGACGTCGCATTCCGCAAACTGATCGAACGTTTGCCGGACCTGCGGCTGACGGATCCCGATAACGTGACCTGGAAACCGACGATCACGTTGCGCGGGCTGGTTTCCTTGCCGGCGACGTGGTGAATAGAAGGAAGGCCAGGGCTCTGCCCTGGACCCGCTGGGGACAAGTCCCCAGACCCCATTAATTTAAGTTCCGAGCTCTACCCACCTAGACCTGGACCCCGCCCAGAATCTCCTCTCCCGCCCTTGCGGGAGAGGAAGGGGCCCAGCCCGCAAGGGCTGGGAAGGTGAGGGGACAAGAGCCCAACACGGAAAGCGCGCCATGATCGCCGCCTCGATCAGCGACTATCGCGAACTCGCCCGACGGCGCCTGCCGCCGTTCCTGTTCGAATACATCGACGGCGGCAGCTACGCGGAACAGACGCTGCATCGCAACACCGCGGACCTGGCGGCCACCGCCCTGCGCCAGCGCGTGCTGCGCGACGTTTCCGCCATCGATCTCTCCGCCGATCTGTTCGGGTCCCACTATGCCATGCCGGTGGCGCTGGCCCCCGTAGGCCTCGGCGGCTTGTTCGCCCGCCGCGGCGAGGTGCAGGCCGCGCGCGCCGCCCAGGCCGCCGGCATTCCGTTCTGCCTCTCCACCGTCGGCGTCTGCCCGATCGCCGAGGTAAAAGCCGGCGCCCCCGGCGAAATCTGGTTCCAGCTCTACATGATCCGCGACCGCGCCTTCATGGTCACCTCGCTGGACCAAGCAACGGCGGCGGGCTGCACCAAACTGCTATTCACGGTCGACCTGCCGATGCTCGGCGCCCGCTATCGCGATTACCATTCCGGCCTGGTCGGCGCGCCCGGCGCGCGCGGCGATCTGCGCCGCCTCGGCCAGGCCCTGCTGCATCCGCATTGGATGTGGGATGTCGGCATGCACGGCAGGCCGCACACGCTCGGCAACATCTGGCCGGCGCTGGGCGGCAAAGCCGGCCTCAAGGATTTCTTCCGCTGGAGCGGCGCCAATCTCGATCCCGCCATCACGTGGCGCGACATCGACTGGATCCGCCAGCGCTGGAAAGGCCAGCTTATCCTGAAGGGCATCCTGGACGCGGAAGACGCGGTCGCCGCGGCCGACGCCGGTGCCGACGGCATTGTCGTTTCGAACCACGGCGGCCGCCAGCTGGACGGCGTGATTTCCGCCGCCCGCGCCCTGCCCGCTATCGCGGAAGCCGTAGGCGATCGCCTGACCGTGCTGGCCGACGGCGGCATTCGTTCCGGCCTTGACGTAGTGCGCATGTTGGCGCTGGGTGCGCGCGGCGTTCTGCTAGGCCGCGCCTGGGCCTTTGCGCTGGCCGGAAACGGCGGCGCAGGTGTGGCGCACATGCTGGCGTTGCTACGCGCCGAAATGTCGATCGCCATGGCCCTAACCGGGTGCGTGAAGATACAGGATATTTCAAGAAATTCCCTACAACCCCTCGACGGGAACCCGTAAACCCCGCCCACCCAACGAATTCGCACAAAAATCAATTAACAAAAGTTTTTGCTTCTTTTTTCAAAAAGAAGTGCTTACGCCGCCTGCACCCCAGCCACATAAGCGCCCACCTCGCTACGAAGCTGATCCGCCTGCCGGGATAGTTTCTCCGCTGCCCCCAGCATCTGCTTAGCCGAGTCGCCCGTGTCGCGAGCGCCCCGGCTGACCCCGACAATATTGGAGGACACATCCTGTGTGCCGGCCGCGGCCTGTTGCACATTCCGCGCAATCTCTTGTGTCGCGGATCCCTGTTCTTCCACGGCGGCCGCGACCGAGGCCGCGATCTGGCTGATTTCGGAGATAGTCTTGCCGATGCCCCGGATGGACTCCACCGCATTTTTGGTAGCGGTTTGAATTTGCGTGATCTGACGGCCGATATCCTCGGTTGCTTTCGCGGTCTGCGCCGCCAGGCTCTTCACTTCGGAAGCGACGACGGCAAAACCCTTTCCGGCATCGCCTGCCCGTGCCGCCTCGATCGTCGCGTTCAGCGCCAGCAGATTGGTCTGGCCCGCAATGTTGCTGATCAGGCCAAGTACTTCGCCGATTTTCTGGGCACCGTCGGCCAGTGCCTGCACGATCGCATCGGTATGCCGTGCGTCATCGAGCGCCTTGCGGGAAACGTCCGCGGATTGCGCCACCAGGCGCGAGATTTCGGTAATCGAGGATGCCAGTTCCTCCGCCGCCGCCGCCACGGTCTGCACATTGGTGCTGGCTTCTTCCGCCGCCGCGGCCACATTGGTCGCCTGCAGAGTAGCCTCGCTGGCGGTGCCGGCCATCGATTGGGCGGTAGCCTGCAACGCGCTCGCCGCCGATGATACCTGCCCCACCAACTCCGCCGCTTTTGCCTCAAAGGACTGGGTAAGCGCATCGAGGCGCGCCGCACGCTGCTCCTTTTCCAGCCGCGCTGCGTTCTGTTCCGCCGTCATGCGCACGGATTTGATGCCGTTCTGTTTGAACACCTCGACGGCCCGGGCCATGTCGCCGATCTCGTCCGTGTTCTCGCGTGCCGGGATTTCGACCGCGTGGTCGCCGCTCGCCAGCCGCATCATGGCCGCCGTCATGCCGATCAGCGGGCCAAGGATGCTGCGTGCAATGAAGAAGGCGAGCAGCAGGCCAAGCACCAGGCCGCCGACCGTCGCCGCGAGCTCGAGTCGTGTCGTGTTCGACACGGTTCGCCGCGCCTGATCGGTGGCATCGGTCGAGTCGCGCAGCAGGCCACCCTCCGCCTTGTGCAGCTGCGCCTGCATTTCTGCGATCATGGGCGTCAGCGTGCCGTGGAACAGCGCGTTTTGCGCCAGCATCGCGGTGCTGG
>JAATGE010000086.1 GCA_015654825.1 Rhodospirillales bacterium | reverse complement strand
CCTTTGACAGGTAAAAATCTAAGGCCGTTGGTATTACAGAACGAATCAATGAGTTTGAGTTCTGGTGGCTTCGCCGACCAAGGGGCTCCGCCCCCTGGTCGGCGAAGCCATTAAAACCCAACCCATTGATTTCATGCCATAATCCTTATCTTCGCGCCTATGGGGCAGAGCCCCTGGCCTTCTTACCACCGTGCCCTCACCCGCGGCCCGCCCGGGCCTGCATTTTCTCCAGTGTCTTGGCAAAGATCGCGTTCGCCGGTTCCGCGCGTGCGGCGGCCTGAGCTTCCGCCAGCGCCTCGGGGTGCTGCCCGATTGCCGCGTGCAGGCGGGCTAGCTGGTGGCGGTCCGCCGGCAGCTTGTCCGGCCAGGCGGCGACCTGTGCCACCGCGGTTTCCGCCTCCTCGCCGCGTTTCTGCGCCACCAGGATTTCCGCGCGCAGCAGCAGCCGCGCCAGTGTGGCGCCTTCGCCTTCCAGTGCCGCGTCGACCGCCGCCTCGGCCCGCGCCAGGGAGCCACCATGGTGCATGATGTAGGCCGCCAGCCGCTCCAGCGCACCGGAATCCCGCCGCTGCGCCGCCAGGTAGCCATCCGCGGTAGAGAGTGCCCGACCAAGCTCCCGGCCTTCCGACCGGCGGCGCACCGCAACGCCGCCACCGAGGAACATCACCGCATCCACAAGGCGTGCGGGGTCTTCCGGCTGTGCCTTGTTGGCCGGCCGCGCCGCGACGCAGGCGCGCGCCAGGTCGAGGAAATAGCGTACGCCGTCCTGGCCGCCGCCGGGCGTGCCGGTCGGCACGCCGAGGCCCGGGAGCAGATAGAAGCCGCCCGGAAGCAGGCGCGGGAACAGATGTTCGAACACCGATTGAACTTCGTCCGGGCGGTGCGGTCCGCCGTCCACGACCACGGTCGGCGGGAACTCGCCGCAGAGGGCGGAAAGGAATGCCCGGTCACCGCGGTTCCCGGTGCGGATCTGCGCCCGTCCGCAATCCGCCGCCGCGCGACCCGCGCCGGGATCGACGCCGACGACCGTGCCGGCGCCGAGAAACCAGCTCCACACACGGAGCTGCGCGCCGTCGCCGGGCGACAGATCGATCAGATTGACCGGGCTGCGGCGCAGCGGCGCAAGCAGGACCTCGTAATGTCGGAGCTGGTCCAGTGCGGGGCGCGCGCCGGAGGCTCGATCGGTGCCCTCGATGACCCCGATGACGTCGAGGTCCACGTGCTGTTCCACCCGCTGCACCGCCATTTTGCCCGAAATCACCTAGGCGGTATGGTCGCGCACGGGCAAGCGGGTCGCACCTTAGACCGCGTGATCTTTTTGCGAACTGACCCGGCCAGCGGACAACGTCCGCGTCAGTGCCAGAAATGCCTCAACTTCCGCTTCGGTTGTACTGAATGCGGTGACCAGGCGCGCCACCGGCGCCGCCGTGCCCTGCACGGGGATCCAATCGTAGAACTGCGCGCCGTCCGCCTGCAGCGCGGCGCTGAGGGTTGGCGGCATGCTCGCGAAAACTTCGTTCGCTTGCACCGGTTGCACGATTTCGAGTTTCGGCAGCGCCGCCAGCCCGGCCGCCAGCCGAGTGGCCATGCGGTTGGCGTGCGCGGCGTTGTGCAGCCACAGGTCGCCTGCGAGATAGGCCTCGAGCTGCGCCGACAGAAACCGCATCTTCGACCACAACTGGCCGCCACGCTTGCGACGGCGCTCGAAACCGTCGGCCAGCGCAGGGTCGAAGAACACCACCGCCTCCGCCGCCAACGCGCCGTTCTTGGTCGCGCCGAATGACAGCACGTCGACGCCGGCCCGCCAGGTCAGGTCAGCGGCGGAGCAGCCGATACTTACCAGGGCGTTGGCAAAACGGGCGCCGTCCATATGCAGCTTCAGCCCATGGCGCCGGCAGGCCGCGCCGATCGCCGCGACCTCGGTCGGCGAATAGACGGTACCCCATTCGCTGGCCTGGGTGATGCTGACCGCCTCCGGCATGACGTGGTGCACGCCGTGGTCGTGCGCGCGCGCCATGACGGCGTCGATCTGGTCCGGGGTGATTTTTCCGTCGGTAGCCGGCAGCGTCACCAGCTTGGCACCGCCGGTATAGAACTCCGGCGCGCCGCATTCGTCGGTCGCGATATGGGCTTCCTCGTGACAGACGACGCCGCCGAACGGCCGCACCAGCGTCGCCAGTGCCAGCACGTTCGCCGCGGTTCCGGTGGCTACCGGGTAGGCCACGAGCGGGCGGCCGAAAATCTCGGCGAGCCGCGCCTGCACCCGCGCCGTGATCGGATCCGCGCCGTACGACGCAAGGCCGCCCACATTGACGGCCGAGAGGGCGGCCAGGATCTCCGGACTGGCCGGTGCCGTATTATCGCTCGCGAAGTTCAATGGTCCCCACCCGTCCCCAGGACATCATCCATGCCGTAGTGGCCCGGCGCCCTGCCGTGCACCCAGAACGCCGCCTGCACCGCGCCCCGCGCGAAGACCGCGCGGTCGAAGGCACGATGGGTCAGCGCGATATGCTCATCCCCCGCGGCGAACAGCAGCGTGTGCTCGCCGACGACCTGCCCACCCCGCAGCGACGCAAAGCCGATCGCGCCCGCGGGGCGGGCGCCGGTATCGCCGTCCCGCGCGCGCACCGCGACGCTGTCCAACGTTACACCGCGGCCGCGCGCCACCGCGGCGCCGAGCGCCAAGGCGGTGCCGGACGGGGCGTCCGTCTTTTGGCGATGATGCATTTCGAGGATTTCGGCATCGTAGATTTCCGCGGATAGCGCGGCGCCAAGGCGTTCGGCCAGGGTGCATAACAGCGCCACCCCCGGCGAGAAATTCGCCGCCTGAACCAGGGGAATGCGCCGCGTGGCCTGCTGTACCGCGGCCTGGTCCGCGGCCGTCAGGCCGGTGGTGCCCAACACCCACGCACATTCGGCGCCCGCCAGTGCCGCGGCATGCGTCTGCACGGTGCTGGCATGGGTGAAATCCACGACGACGTCGCTGCTTGCAGCCAAGGCTGCGATGTCGCGGTAGTGCGCTACACCCTCCGGCGGCACTTCCCCCGGCCGCCAGGTGCCGCCCGACAGCAGCGCGCCGCCGGCGATCGCCTCACGCACCACCAGGCGGCCCATCCGGCCGGCAATTCCCGCAATCCCGATGCGCATGCCGCCGCTATAGGCCGACGGCGGGGACAGGCAAAGCGACGGGATGAGGATGGGCCCCCATTTGGGCGGCGAGCAGCCTGGCCCAAAAAACATGGCGGCGTAGCCCGGGGTGGAGCTACGCCGCCTTGCACAATCGCGTCACGGCGCGGGGGGGATGCACCGTTCCGCTGTGCTGGTTAATTAATTAGGGCGCCCGTGGTGCGATTACAACTGTCAAGCGAGCAACTCACGGCTCTGTGTTATTAACAGAGTGTGACGCTTTTTCGCAACACACCGTTACGTGAAGGCATCGCGGCGAAATAGGGGGCCATAGGCCCTAATACCAACGGCCTTAAATTTTGACCTGCCAAAGGCCAGGGCAGAGCCCTGGCCTTTCTGACCTTAACAAACGAACGCTGCCCTAATCGCGGCCTTCGAAAAACTCCCGCACCTTGGCAAAAAAACCTTCGTGCTCGGGGCTGCCGCGCGTCTGGCCGCGCGCTTCGCCTTCGAACTCCTCCAGCAATTCCCGCTGACGGCGCGACAGGTTGTGCGGCGTTTCGACCTTGACCTGAACCACCATGTCGCCGCGCGCGGCGCTGCGCAGCACCGAGAACCCCTTGCCGCGTAGCCGGAATTGCGTGCCGGTCTGGGTGCCCGCGGGCACTTTCAGGTTTTCGCGCGTGCCGTCGATAACCGGCACCTCCACCGTGTCGCCGAGCGCCGCCTGGGTCATGCGCAGCGGCACCTCGCAAAACACGTGGGCGCCCTCGCGATGGAACAATGCGTGCTGGCGGATCGCGACGTGCACGTAAAGATCGCCGTTCGCCGCGCCCTGGCCGCCCGCCTCGCCCTCGCCTTGCAGGCGGATGCGGGTGCCGTCCTCGACGCCGGCGGGAATGGTGACCTGCAGCGACCGCTCGCGCTGGACAGTGCCGGCACCCTGACAGATGCGGCACGCGTTGCGGATCACCCGTCCGGCGCCGCCGCATGTCGGGCAGGTCCGCTCGATGACGAAAAATCCCTGCTGGGCTCGCACTTTTCCCTGCCCGCCGCAGGTCGCGCAATTGTCCGCGGCGCGCTGGCCATCGGCGCTGCCGGTGCCGCGGCAGGCTTCGCACGCGACCCGGGTCGGCACGCGCACGGCCACTTTCGCGCCGGCGAAGGCCTGCGTCAGTTCGATCTCGACCTGGGTTTGCACATCGGCGCCGGCGCGGGTGCGGCGACGTCCGCCGCCGCGCGCGCCACCGCCCATGAAGTCGCCGAACATCTGGTCGAAGATGTCGCCGAGGCCGCCGCCGCCGGAGAAATCAAAACCGCCGCCGCCGAAGCCGCCGCTCTGCTCGAAGGCCGCATGACCGTAACGGTCATACGCGGCGCGCTTCTGGTCGTACTTGAGGACGTCGTAGGCCCCGTGGAGTTCCGTGACGCGCGCCTCGGCGTCCTTGTCACCGGGGGT
>JAATGE010000587.1 GCA_015654825.1 Rhodospirillales bacterium | reverse complement strand
GGCGCGCGGCCGTGGTCTTGTCGCGCCGCTGTTCGACCTCAACGAGCTCGGAGAATGGCGGACCCGCCTTTCAGTTTATGAAGGCTGGACTTTCCCGATGAATTCGGGCGAGTTCAACGATCTGATGCTTGCCAAGCGTACCTGGCGCGGTCGGCGCATGGCACTGACACTGGTCCTGCGCAGTGTGAAGCAGAAACTGACCGGCACGGCATATCGTGGTTCCGGCGCTGCCCTGCAGGGCCGCCTATTGCAAATCGCGTTGCGCCAGCAAATTCCTATCGTGACCGGCACGGAAGTGACAGGCTTTCTCGTGGACGAAAATCGCGTTGTCGGCATCGCTGCGCGTCAGAATGGTCAGAACCTGAAGATGCATGCGAGACGCGGCGTGCTGCTGAATGCGGGTGGTTTTGCGCACAACGGCGCGATGCGGGATCGCCTGCAGCCAAAGCCTACGCCGCGTTGGACCAACGCCAATCCCGGCGACACCGGCGAGGTTCTACAGGCGGCAATGGCGCTTGGAGCGGCCACACACAATCTCGATTTGTCATGGTACACGCCCGCCTCGGTCATGGAAAATGGTGACCTGCCACCGGGGACTACTGCACCGTTCATGCACCACCTGGATCTTGCCAAGCCGCATGTCATCATGGTGGATACGAAGGGAAATCGGTTTACCGACGAAGCCGGTTCGTATCATGATAACGGCATGGCAATGTACGAACGGGCGGCCTGGCCCTGCTTCGCCATTCTCGAAAGCCGGCACCGCGCGTGCTATCCGTGGGGCACCATGCCGCCCGGCCCGCCGCCGGCCGAATGGCTCAGTTCAGGCTATATGGTGCGGGCCGGCAGTATCCCCGAACTGGCGGCAAAATGCGGGATCGATCCAGCAGGCCTCACCGAAACCATTGGACGCTTCAATGCGTTTTGCGGCACGGGAGTCGACCGGGATTTTGCGCGAGGCGCGCGTGCCTTCGACCGCCATCATGGCGATCCCACCTGCCGGCCGAACCCGAATCTTGGTGCGATCAAGTCGCCGCCGTTTTATGCGGTTCGCATGGTTCCCGGTGATATCGGGACGAATGGTGGCCTGGTCACCGACGAGCATGCGCGCGTGGTGCGCGAGGAGGGCGGTGTTATCGAAGGCCTATACGCGACCGGCAACATCACAGCCTCCGTCATGGCGCGCGCCTATCCGGGGCCCGGCGGTACCATTGGCCCGGCCTTGGTATTCGGGTATATCGCCGCGCGACATGCAGCCGGCGTTACTGCGCGGGCTGTCGCGCCCGACCGCGATGTTGTGAGAGCGGCATGAGATCATGACGGAATTGGTTACGACGCGCGCCTTGTTCGACCTCTCCGGCAAGGTCGCTCTCGTCACCGGCGCGGCGCGGGGCATTGGCCGCGCTATCGCCCTCCGCCTCGCGGACGCCGGCGCCGCCCTTGTGCTCTGCGACATCGTGGAGGATGGCGTGGCGGCGGTTGCGGCAGAAATAGTCGAGGCCGGCGGAAGGGCGATCGCTCATGCCGGGAACGTGACGATTTCTTCGGAGAATGCGCGCGCGATCGCCGCCGGCGTCGCAGCATTCGGCAGCATCGATATTCTGGTCAACAATGCCGCGTTGCGCGGATGGGTCACGTGGGAAACACTTACTGAAGCGGATTGGGATCGCTTCATGGAAGTCAACACGAAATCCGTGTTCTTCCTGAGCCAGGCTGCCGCACGCCAGATGGTTTTGCAACGGCGTGGCGGCGCCATCGTCAATATCGCGTCCACGGCGGCCGCCCATCCGGTGCGTTGGAAAGTGGATTACAACACGGCCAAGGCTGGGGTTGCCATGATGACGCGGTCACTGGCGGTAGAGCTCGGTCCGCACATGATCCGCGTAAACGCCGTGGGCCCCGGCGGCACCAACACGGCAGGTGGCCCGGGCTCCATCCAATCCGGATTTTCGCCTGAAGAATTGCGCCAAATGGGCGAGGACTGGAAACGCCGCATGGCGCTGCCGCTCGGCATATTGGACCCCGATGAAATTGCCCGCGCCGTGCTGTTTCTCTGCAGCGATGCGGCGCGCGCCATTACGGCGCAAATTCTTTACGTCGATGGCGGCTATCTTGCCGGCTAAACGCTGAAACACAGATCGAGCTGAGACAATGCATCACGGTTCACCGGGAAAAGTCGTACGCCCTGCGCATGTGCCGGCACATCTGGTGGTCGATTTCGACGTCTATGATCCGCCAGGCGGCACGAAGGATCTGCATGGCGCCTGGCGCGCGCTGCACGACGGCCCGGATATCGTTTGGGCGCCCTATCATGGCGGACACTGGATCGTGACCCGCGCCGAAGATATCGATTATTTGCAACGAACGCATGATCCGTTCTCCATGAAGGATGTGACCATGCCTTCCGGCACGCGACCTACACGGTTGCTACCGCTGGAAGCCGATCCACCTGAACATGGGCCGTTCCGAAGTATTATCAATCCGTGGTTCAGTCCGCGCAGGATCGCGAGCCTGGAGAACGACGTGCAGGAATTGGCCGGGCGCCTGATTGACGGGTTTCAACCGCGCGGCACGTGCGAATTCATGAGCGAATTCGCGCTGCAACTGCCGATTGCTATTTTTATGCGTCTGACCAACCTGCCGATGCAGGATCGGGAAAGACTGCTTGCCTACACGCAAATGACGACTCGCGGCACCGCGGCGGAGCGAGGCCAGGCGCACCATCTGATGATGGATTATCTTGGTCCGGTCATTAAAGCGCGTCGCGCCGACCCGGGTGAGGACCTGCTGAGCGGCATTGTCCATGCCAAGGTTGGTGGCGCGCCGATCAATGACACGGACATGATGAGCGTGCTGCTTGTCATTCTGTTTGGCGGGCTGGATACGGTCGCCTCCACGCTCGGCTTCATTGCGCATTTCCTTGCGGGCAGCCCAGGGCACCGCGCGCAGTTGCGGGCTGATCCCGCACTGATACGGTCCGCCGTCGACGAATTCATGCGCCGCTTTTCGCCGTCGAACACCGCCCGTACGCTGACCAGCGACTTTTCCTACAAAGGCGTTCAGTTCAAGAAAAATGAAAAGATCTATGTGCCGCCTATCCTCGCCGGCATGGACGAGCGGCGCTACACGGATGCACTGGCCATCGATTTTTGCCGTGCGGACAAGACGCATTCGAGTTTCGGCGCCGGCCCGCATCGATGCCCTGGGGCTATTTTGGCGCAACTCGAAATAAAGCTGTTTCTGCAGGAATGGCTGGCGCGCATTCCCGATTTCCATATCAAACCAGGTGAAACTCCGTTGTTTGGCACCGGGCAGGTCAACTGCGTGGAACGCCTCGTGCTGGCGTGGACAGTATGAGCGGCTCGCTCGACGAACTGTTTCGTGTCGACGGCAAGATTGCGTTGGTGACTGACAGCTTGGGCTGTTCCAGCGTTGACGTGGCGCCGATGCTGGCTCGCGCGGGAGCGCGCGTCATCATTGCCGACCGCGATCCGCAGGCGACCGCGGATCTGGCGGCCGGCATCGATCCGTCGGGCGAGGCGGCGATGGCGGTGCCGACGGATATCGAATCGGAGCCGGCGGTGGCTGCGCTGTTCGAGGAGGTACGCAGAAAATTTGGTTGCCTGGATATCCTGGCGAACTGCGCGGGCCTTAATTCAAATCAGACGCTCGCGGAAACCAGCATGGCGCAGTTCGATGCCATGCAATCACTGAATTTGCGCGCGACCTTCATGCTGATGCGCGGTGCGGTGCAACTGATGCTGGCCGGGGGGCGGGGCGGCCGCATAGTCAACGTCACAACGATCGGTGCTATTCATCCGGTTCTGCACGGTAATGCAGGGTATGGCGCAAGCCGCGCCGGGGTCACCGCCATGACGCGCGCGGTGGCGCTGGATCATGCGCGCGACGGCATTCTCGCCAATCTTGTGATGCCGGGCGCGGTTTACGGCAAGACAAGGTTCCACGAAACGACGCAATTGCACTTTGCTTTGGGCGGAACGCTCGCCGGGCCCGCCATGGATCAGCAACGTAGATTGCCGCTGGGCATGGGCAACGGCCGCGACATTGCGGCCGCGGTACTCTACCTCGTTGGCCCATCAGGCGGCTATATTACCGGCCAGTCGATCATACTCGACGGTGGATTTTTGCTTACATGATGAACCGGTGATGCGGCGCTAATTGCGTTGTCACATCCTGCGCAGCACGCCTTTGGCGTGACGGGTTCGGGGCAAAGATTCGGTCTTTTTGATCTGGTCGCATGCTCGCGCGGCATCGTATCCCTGATGTCGTGGCCCGATCCGACGTTCGGTGCCGGCCCACGTGGCACCACTGCGCGATGTTTGCACAACGATGTTCGGTGAGATGTTGATGCCCAGCACGGATCGCCTAGCCGGCCTTGCGGCGCCCACGAGTTTAAGCGGTCTTACCGCGGGGTGGCTACAGACGATGCTCGCGACGCATTTGCGCGGCGCCCGGGTGAGCAGCGTTCAGTTGGTGGATGCCGCCTATGGCACCGCCACCAAGGTGCGCCTGCGCGTCGAGTTTGATGGTGCGGTGGACGAGTTGCCGACATCGTTGATCGTCAAAGGGGGCTTTGCCGACCACCGTGTTGCGATGTCGCCGCTTTATGCACATGAAGTGCGGTTCTACCGCGACTTGCAATTCCGGCTTGGTGTGCCGAGCCCCGCCTGTCTTGCGACGATCGATGATTTCGCCGCACCGCAACACCTCGTGGTCCTGGAAGATCTTACGCTGCGCGATGTCACGTTTTGTCGCGTTGAAACGCCTCTGACCTATCAAAATGCCAGCGCTTTCCTTGATGTTCTCGCGCGCCTGCACGCGGCATTTTGGAACAGCGCCGCCTTTGCGCCGGGCGGCGAGCTTGCCGATCTCGCCCACTGGGTACCGTTGCCGGCGCCGGAAGGGGTGGGTGCCTATGCTCACCAGCAGCTCAGTCAAGCGACCTGGGCGCGTTATATGACGCTGCCCCGTTGCCTTGCGGTGCCACGCATGTTCCATGATTTGCCCCGCATGGTTACGGCGCTGGAGGCGTTGAACTCGTTCTGCCTGCAGGGACCGGTCTGCCTGTTGCACGCTGATTTTCATCTCGGCAATCTCTACCTCGATAGAGATGGCAAACCGGGCGTGCTGGATTGGCAAAGTTATTCGAAGGGGCACTGGTCGCACGACGTTACCTATTTCCTGGTCTCGGCTCTTGATCCGGTGGATCGCCGCCGGTGGGAAGGGGCGCTGGTCGCGCATTATCTCGATCGTTTGCGCGCCGAAGGTGTGCCGGATCCGCCTTCGTTGGACGAGGCGATGGAGGCGTTCCGCATTCAGATCGTCGATGGCTTGTTCTATTGGATGGTCAACCCGCCGGAATGGCAGAAGGAGGAGAATAATTGCGCGGTGGCGCCGCGCTTTGCCATCGCCGCGCTGGACCACCGCACGTTCGATGCGTTCTGAGCCGAACCCGGCGATGCGCCTGGCGTGCGCGCCGAATTTCCGCGACCTTGGCGGGATTCCGGCAGCAAATGGGCGTCGTATTGCTCACGGCAAGGTATTTCGCTCCGACGCGATCATTGCACCGGTGGGCGAGGATGAAGCGGTTTTGCTGGGCCACGGCATCCGCCTCGTGTGCGACCTGCGCAGCCTTGCCGAGTGCAGTGCGGCGCCGAATGTGTGGTGGCAGGCAAGCGGTGCGGAGCTTATGCATTTGGACGTTGCCGCGGATATTCGTGGCACGGCACATTGGCAGGCGATGCAGAATGATCCGGGTGAGAGTGGTGCCGCGGCGTTAATGCGGCTCACCTACCGCGCGATGCCGGAGGCTGCCGCCAATCATCTGCGGCGCCTGTTCGCCCGCATCGCCGAAGGCCATCTGCCGCTGATCATTCATTGCGCCGCGGGCAAGGATCGCACCGGGGTCGTCGTGGCCCTGCTGCTCAGCGCGCTCGACGTTCCCCGCGAGGCCATTTACCACGACTACCTCGAAAGCGGTTTTCGCCAGAGCCCACAAATCGTCGAACATACCCGATCCATCATGAGCGCCAGTCTCGGCCGGGAGCTGGAACAAGCGGCCCTGCAGGCGCTGTGCGGTGTGCGTGCCGAGTATCTTGATGAAGCTTTCGCTGCAATAACGGAAAAATGCAGTTCCACGGCGCGCTTTCTTGCCGAAGTCGCCGGAGTGGATGCGGCAATGCAGGAAGCGTTGCGAGACCGGCTTATTGTGTGACGCGGCATTCGAAGGAAGCGGGCAGGGAATGGCATCGGCACGGGAGGAAAGCCGGAATGGCTGATGGATACATGGACATGGGCCTGCCGCTACGGCCGCAGGACATTACCGCGACCTGGCTCAGCGACGCGCTGCAGTTCAAGTACCCGAGCGTGAAAGTGGACAGCGCCGAGGTAGTTGATGTGATGAACGGAACATCCACGAAGGTTCGCGTGGCTGTCACGTATGAACTGAACGGACGCACTGCCGGGCTGCCGCCGACCCTGATAGTGAAAGGCGGATTTGAGGAGCACAGCCAGTGGATGGCGAAGATGTACGCGGACGAGGTCAGATTTTACCGGGACGTGAACCCGTATATAGACATGAATACCCCCGCTTGCTTCTACGCAGGCAGTGACCCGGCCACGCACCAATCGATCGTTATCCTGGAGGATCTGAAGGCAAAGGGTGTCATTTTCCTGGATCCGCAGAAGCCTTGCACGTATGAACAGATCGCGCGGCGGCTGGATGCCATGGCGCGCTACCATGCGCAGACCTGGGACAGCCCGGAGTTCGATCCAGGCGGGCGATTCGACTGGATGACCACGCGTTACCAGGGGTTTGGCAAGGTCTTTATTGCGCGCTATCTGGAGCCGGAGCGCTGGAACCATTTCATGCGCCAGCCGCGTGGTGCCGCCGTTTCGGTCCGGCTGCACGACCGTGACTGGATGCAGGGCGCGTTGGAAAAACTTGAGGAGTATCACAAGGGGATTCCGCCCGTGGTGATCCACGGTGATACTCATCTGGGCAACCTATATCTTGAACCGGACGGCAGGCCGGGGTTTCTGGATGCGCAAACCTGCAAGGCGCCCTGGCAGATGGAGGTGAATTACCATCTGATCGTCGCGTGCGACGTGGCGGATCGCAAATTATGGGAGCCCGCGCTGATTGCGCGCTATCTAGAAAAACTTAAGTCGCACGGCGTCGATGCACCTTGCTTCGAGGCAGCCTGGGAAGCGTACTGCCGGGAGACCGCGTATGGGTATTTCATTTTCGTAATCAACGAAAGTTTCTTTCAGACCGAAGCCGTGAACACGGCCGAGGCCGCGCGCTTCGGCGCTGCGGCACTCGACCACGATACCATCCGCCTCTTGTCATAATCGCGTATTCTCGCAGCATTGAAGGACCCGGGAGACAACATGATACGCCTCGACAACCAGGTTGCCATTGTAACCGGCGCGGGGCGGGGCATGGGGCGTACGCACGCGCTGCTGCTGGCCAGCCGCGGCGCGCGCGTGGTGGTTAACGACTACGGCGGCGACACAACAACTCTGCATCCCGGCACGATCGACACTGCCCAATCGGTGGCCGATGAGATTATCGAAGCGGGCGGCGAGGCTGTTGCGGACGCCACTATGATCGGCACCGGTGTCGCTGCAGGCGCGGTTGTTGATCGCGCGCTCAGCGCGTTTGGCCGTATAGATATATTGGTCAACAACGCCGGCGGGGCGCTGATCGGCGACATCGATGCGTTTACGGACGATGAAATCGAGGGCGTACTACGCACCAATCTGATCGGCCCCTACATGCTCATGCGACGCGTGTGGCCGCACATGCGCGCGCAATCGTACGGCCGCATCGTCAACATCATGTCGTCGGCGACGCTCGGCATCGGCAACATTGCCGCCTATGCGTCGGGCAAGGCCGGCCTGATCGGCCTGACCGCGGAAGCCGCCATCGATGGACGTGCCCACAACATCCTCGTCAACGGCATTTTCCCCACCGGCGCATCGCGTCTGACGGAGAAATCGCAG
>JAATGE010000283.1 GCA_015654825.1 Rhodospirillales bacterium | reverse complement strand
GGAATGGATCCCCGTCATCTGGCAGCCGGCGTTTTTCGATGCCGCCATGACAGCGGCCTCCGGGTCCGTCCTGGCGTGGGCAGCGGTTGTGTGGCTGCCTTCGTTCTTTCAGCGCAGCTTCGGCATGGGCCCGCAGGAAATCGGCTTCTGGCTCGCCGGCGCCATGGGCGGGGGCAGTGCCGTGGGCGCGCTCGCCGGCGGCGCGGTCGCCAACCGGCTCTACACGCGATCGCCGCGGGCCGGCCTGTGGCTCGGCTTCTGGACCACGCTGGCCAGCGCGCCGCTACTGACGGCAGCCTTCATGACCGACAGCAAGGCGATTTCCGTGGGCTGCGTATTGGCATCCGGCGTCACCGGCGCGGTCTGTCTGGGGCCGCTCTACGCCCTCGTGCAGGGCCTCGCCGACCGGCGCACGCGCGCAACGGTGCAAGCGGTATTTGGCGTGGTGAATATCCTGCTGGGCCAGGCACTGGGGCCGCTGCTGGTGGGCGCGATCAGCGATTTGTCGTCGCGCTACTACGGCGCGGAGAGTCTGCGGTTCTCGCTCGAAGTCGTTTCGCTGCTCGGTTTCTGGCCGGCGGTGCACCTCTACAGGCTCGCGCGACGCCGCCCCGTGGACGAAACGATACCGGCAACCGCCTGAGCGGGCCCGCGCGGCCCTGGGTGCGTGCGGAGCGCGCCCTGCCAAAAAATTTCCCTTCCCTCTGCGTTCGGCTGTAATATGATAATATGCGCACACCGAATAGTTGTTATATGCAAGATGCGTCATCCAGCGTGGGTTTAAAAATTCGGCAACGCCCCAGCGGCGGCCGCGCGTGAGTATCGCGCATTGGCCTGCCCTTCTCGCCGCTTTGGTGAGCCGTGCGCCCCGCGCGGCCGGCGGCGCCGGGCGCCGGGAACGGCGCACGAAACGCAGCCCGAAACCGATTACCCCCTACGATTGCATGAAGCTGCTCGCCAAACACGGCTGGACCTTCGTCGGCGCCGGGGCGAATTATGGCTGCGTCTACCTCAACCACGGCGATTTGCGCGTGGTGCTGCTGGTCAGCCTGCGGGATCCGATCACGCCCAACGGCCTGCGCGAAATGGCCGCCGATTTCAAGCAGGCCGAATACGCCGAAGGCCGCCACTGCGTCGCGGTGTATCAGCAGGAAACCGAATACGGCATCGTCGAACAGGCCGCCCACATGGGCATCACGCTCATCCGGTTCGACGTGCTGGCTACGCTGGAAGATGCCATCGCCGACTCGGAAGCCGCCGCCGCCGCCGGTCGCGCGGCGGAATTGCGTGCCCTGACCCGCGCTTACGATCCACCGGAGGCGGCGCCGATCCGGGTGGCCGCCGCGCCCGCTTCCGGGCCGGTGCTCGAAACCGAAGCGGTAGCCTGCTTCCTGCGCGACCGCGGCGGCGATGACTTGCTGATCAGTTTCGCCAATCAATGGCTGCGCCACGATGGCCGCGCCTTCTGGGCCGACGCTGTCTCCGCTTCACTCGGCATCAGCGTCGTCGGCCTGGTGGCCAAGGAACCGAACTGGTACCCGCCGGACGATATGGCCGCCATCCTGCCGGCGCTGTCGAACCTGCTGCAAGGCAGGTTTCCGCGCCGCATCCTCTACGGCCACAGCCAGGGCGGCTATGCCGCCATCAAATTCAGCCGCGCGCTGGGCGCGACGACGGTACTTGCGTTCTCGCCGCAATACTCGATCGATCGTCGGCTCATCGCGGACGAGCGGGTGAATAAATACTACACCGGCCAGCGCCACGCCGGCATGTGGCCGGAACCGCGTGACACAGCCGGATCGATCTTTCTGTTCTACGATCCTTACGATGCCGCAGACACGGCGCACGCCAACCGGATTGGCGAAGCCCTGCCGGTGCTGCCGGTGAAGATCCCCTTCGTCGGCCACGCCAGCGATCGCGGCCTCGGCGACCCGGATCGTTTCGCGCGCCTGTTGGCCGCGGCCCGCGACAGTGACGCCGCCGGAATGCGCCGCTTCGTCGCCCGCGAACGCGCGGTGCGGGTGGAGCGGTCCGTGCTGATGGCGTTGCGGCTCGCCGACAAACGGCCGCGCACCGCCGCCGCGATCCTGCAAAAACATGGCGGCGGCTGGAAAACCGACCAGGTCGGCAGCGTGTGTTTCCGCCTCGCCCTGGCCGGCCAGGCGAAACTCGCGTTCGAACCCGCCCTCGCCGCGGCGGAGGCGGCGCTTACCAATGCAAATGCGCAGGGCACCGCGGGGCTGATCGCCATCGAATCGCGGCAGCTGGATATCGCGCAGAAACTGATCGACCGCGCGCTGGAACTGGAACCCTTCAGCCCGAAATGGCTCAACGCCGCACAGCGGATTCGCAACTTGCATATGGCCGCGCCGGCGCTCGCCACACACTAGAAAGCCCGGCTTCACCCACTCGGCCGGGCGGCCTTGGCGCCGCATGCCGGCGCACCAGTTTTCATCCCTCAAAACCGGAGGCTCACATTGGCCGTCATCGAACTGGACAAAATCGACGCCCCCGACAGCAAGCCGGTTTCGCTACAGGCGTTGCGGGATCAGGCAACCTATAATTGGAAGCCGGCCGCCTACCTGGATGTCTACGATGCGTTCCTCGGCGGCTTGCGCCAGGCGCCGGTCAGGTTGCTGGAACTCGGCGTGGCCATGGGCGGATCGCTGGAAATCTGGTCCGGCGCATTTCCGCGCGGCCGCGTGGTGGGTGTCGATCTGCGCACCCCGCAGGTACCAAAACCCGACGGCAATGGCCACATGCCTTACCGGTTCAAGGGCGAAAACATCATTTTCCGCCAGGGCAGCCAGGACGACGCCCCATTCCTGCAATCATTGTCGGCGGAAAACGCGCCCGGCGGCTGGGACATCATCATCGACGATTGTTCGCATATCGGCAAATTGACGCTCGCCTCGTTCCACATCCTGTTTCCGCTGCTGAAGCCCGGCGGCTTCTATTTCCTGGAGGATTGGGGAGCCGGCTACTGGCACAATTTTCCGGACGGGCAATTGTTCAAGCCGGAACAGCACCTCGCCATGCGCCCCGACGGCGTGTTCCCGAGCCACGACACCGGCATGCCCGGCCTGGTCAAGCAATTGGTGGATGAGGTCGCAATGGCTGACATCTACCAGAAGAACAACGGCATCCATGACCCGGAGGCACCGCACCGTACCATGTTCCGCAGCCTGCATATCTTCCACGGCGTGGTGGTGATCCAGAAAGTCGGCGCCGGCGCGCGGCCGATCGCCGGCTGAAAGCTTTTCCGTGCGACGTTGCGCCATGGCGGCCGCCTGGGTACTCGCGGCCAGGCCCGCCGCGGCCGCAAGCCCGCCGATGGATCCGCAACGACTGATCGACCACGCCCCGCGCGATGCCGGCGGAACCGCGACCCTCACCCTTCCCGCCGACGCCGCATGGCATGTCGATACGGCATTGCGCCTGCCTGCGCATTTCCGCCTGCTGGCGCCGCCAGACTCGCCGCCGATGCTCGCCGGCAACGATCCCGGTCGCTCGGACCGCGCCAGGCCGGTCTTCATCATTGCCGGCACCGCAACGTCCCCCATCACCGACGTGACGCTGAGCGGCCTGCGCCTGCAGGGAAATTTTGCCGCGGCGCCGATCGCCATTCATGACGCGGCACGCATTACCATCGAAGGCGGGGAAATCCTGCTCAGCCGCGGCAACGGCATCGCGGCGCGCTACGTCCGCCAGCTCACCGTCAGCAACATGACAATGCGCTTCGTGCGCGTCCCTCAATCGGACGCCGCTTTCCGCGCCGCCGCGCCACCCGAAGGCGGCGCCGGCATCTGGTGCTTCGCCTGCAACGACAGCCGCGTGGAAAACAACGTTCTCGACGCAACCGAATTCTGGCAGCGCGGGCCGAGCTGGGATTCCGGCAACGCTGCCGTATGCGAAACAGGAAAAAACCGCCCCGGCTGTACGCTCACACGCTTTGGCAACGGCCTCGCGCGCGCGCTCGATCTGATCGCGTTCTATGGCGGCGCCCGCAACCGCATCACCGGCAACCGGCTG
>JAATGE010000248.1 GCA_015654825.1 Rhodospirillales bacterium | reverse complement strand
CAACAGTCCAATCACCGTCAGTGAGGCCGCCCCGTCCACCACCGCCAGCGCGTCCGCCTCCGCGCTTTCGAACTTCGCCACCGCCTCTTTCACCGTCATGTCCGGCAGCAGCACCACGTTCCGATGGTGCAACACATCCGCCACGCGCGAGGCCGTCTCGTGCGCCACGTGCGCGTCGTCCAGCCAAACGATCCCGGCGTAGCGCCCGGCCGCATCCAGCGCCACCACGCGGTTGCTGGAGCCCAGCGGGTTTTCCCGGCAGAACATCGCCAGGTGCATATCCGCCGGCACCGTGCGCACCTCGCGCCGCATCATCCGGCCCACCGTCAGGCTGCGCATCCAGCCGATATCCACGGCGCTGCGAATATTCTCGCCCCGCAAATGGAACCGCCAGGTCGCGAACGAATACCCGAATGTGCGCCGCACCGTCAGCGAACTCACCACCGCCGCCGCCAGCACGGCGACGGTCAGCGGCAGGCTGCCGGTGCTTTCCAGCGCCAGGAACGCCATGGTCAGCGGCCCGCCCACCACGGCCACGGCAAACGCGCTCATGCCCACCAGGCCGTAAACCACTTCGGGAAACAGCGGCAGCGGTGCCACCATCAGCATCACCGCCGCGAACGCCTTGCCGAGCAGCGCCCCCATCAGCAGCGACGCAAAGAACAGGCCGCCGCGAAACCCCGACCCGATCGATATGGCGGAGGCCGCCGATTTCAGCGCCAGCAGCATCAGCAGCACGCCGAGCGGCAGGTTGGCCGTCAGCCCGGCGCGCAGCGCCCCATGGCCGCTGGAAAGCACCGCCGGCGACACCAGCGCCAGCCCGCCCACCGCCAGCCCGCCGAGCACCGGCCGCAGCCACACCGGCATGGTGGAGCGGCGGAACGCCTCCTCGGTCAGCGTCACACCGCGCATCAGCGCCACCCCGGCCAGCGCCGCCACCACCCCGAGCGCGATCAGCGGCAGGAACGCCGCTGTTTCGGTGGCGGCCATGACCGGCACATCGAACCCCGGCAGGTCGCCGAGCAGCACGCGCTGCACGGAGACCGCGGTAATCGCGGCCGCGACCACGGGCGCCAGCGTCGCCAGCGTGTAGGTGCCGATCACCAGCTCGAACGCGTAGAACGCGCCCGCGAGCGGCGCATTGAACGCGGCGGCGATGGCACCCGCGGCGCCGGCGCCGACCAAAATGCGCATGTCGCCGCGGCGCAGCCGGAAAATGCGCCCGACGCGGCTCGCCATCGCCGCGCCGATCTGCGTGAAGCCCGCCTCCAGCCCCACGCTGGCGCCGCAGCCGTTCGAAATGACCGTCTGGCCGACGAGAATGAAACTGTCGTTGAGCGACATGCGGCCGCCGTACAGCGCATTGGCCTCGATCGGGTCCACCGCCCGCCGCGGCCGCCAGCGCGCCAGCGCGACCGTCGAGAGTCCCATCAGCAGCCCCCCGGCCGCCGGGATGAAGGCGCGCATCGGTGCGATGGAGGTCTGCGCGGACAGCCGCTCGCCGAGCGGCAACCCGTACAGCAGCTCATGCGCAAGCTGCGTGGTCTGGTTCATTGCCACCACCGCTAGCCCGGCCGCGATGCCGAGGGTGGCGGCCAGCAGCACCAGCCAAAGCTCGTCGGCCCGCACCAGCGCGCGCAACGTATGCGGCGCATGCTCGAGTTTGTTGGCAAGCGCGCGCGCGCGCGCCGCGGCCCGCGCCATGGGGCCGGTCGCGGCAGGCGTCGGCAGGGTGGTTTCGGCGGTCGGGAGCGTAGGGGGCATGGTTTGGGCGGTATTTGGGTGGCCGCGGTGGCAGGCAAATGGGGCGCCGTCATGGCGAAGGAAGCAAAGGAAGGCCAGGGCTCTGCCCTGGACCCGCTGGGGCCGTAGGCCCCAGACCCCATTAATTGGTGGGGCCGTACAAGCCGAAACCCTCTTCACCGCCTTCGGGGGAGAGGGTTTGGGTGAGGGGGCTATGACGGTGCCACTGCCTCGCAGTCACGCAACATTCATAGACTCCGCAGCAGCAACAGCCCATGGTCATTAATCACGAATTAAGGGCCGTCCCGTGGCAGTGACTCCCCCCCCTTCGCTATATTCACATCGACGATTACAGCCCGGTCGGCTTCGACAACGGACCGGACGACGCGGCGTTCGCGAACGCGCGCGCCGATTTGGCCGCCTACGGCTACCACACCCTGGTCATCGGCCGAAAGCAGTACTGGCTGCAGAATGGCTTCAACCTGAACGCCTACACCGATTTCAACAACGTCCAGTGGCCGGCGCTGCGTAATGTGCTGATCACCTCCGATAGCTACAGCGGCTTCGGGTCCGGCACCAACCGTATCTACTGTGCGCTGCCGGGCACGATCATCCTTTCGCCCGGTTTCGCCGACCCGAACCCGATCGCATATGTCGGCGGCTCGGAGCCCTGCCGCACGACCGGCTCGATTCGGCTGACGGACGCGTGCGGCATCACGAACCTCCGCGTCATGTCGCTGGCCGCTTACCAATACTCGCTCCTGGCGGCGGCGAACCTGGACGGCAGTGGTTTCGGCAACAACCTGATATGGGGCCCGATTAATGGCGGGGCCACCGAGGTCGGCGGCAGCGGCGGCATGTTGTATGTGCCCGCGGGCGGCGGCACGGCCGTTCAGATCGACGGTGACTATTGTTATGTGGACGACTTGAGCATTCTTGGCTTCCGCAACGCCATCGTGTGCGTACCGCAGCAAACTACGTCCCCCGGTTGCGGCAAGTCGCCCAGGATCGGGCGTATCCAGGTGGACACCGCCAATGCCTACCGAACCGACCAAAGCAACGCGTCCGGGAGGGTCACCTGACCCGTCAATCAGGGAGGACTCCTGACAACCGGCCTTCCGACCAACAGTGGAAGTTCTCCAGACATCAAGGTTGTCCTTGTTTCCAGTGATATGCCGACCGGTGGGACCAATGTCACGCTCACTGTGAGTGGTTCACATACGACGAACAATACCTATCCATTCGCTGCCGGAATGCCCCTCAAAGTAACGCTTGCAAACAAGCTGATAACCAACGCGGCCTGCTTTAATCTTTACAATTCGGACAACCTCACGCCCGCGGGCGTGCCATCGAATCGATACGATGCCACGGTAACGTCAATCTCGTCGGCTGGCGGAACAAGCACCATAGTGGTTAGTCTAGT
>JAATGE010000289.1 GCA_015654825.1 Rhodospirillales bacterium | reverse complement strand
TACCAACCGCCGGAAATCTTGACTCCTGCGGCCGTGTCCAGGGCGCGAAAATAAGGGCAGGAAGGCCAGGGCTCTGCCCTGGACCCGTCACGCCGGAGGCGTGCTGCGCACGACGGGGACAAGTCCCCAGACCCCATTAATTAAGAATCGTCGGCGGAAACGGCGAAGCCCAAAAAATCGACGACATTTACAGGCTTCGCCCAAAAGCCAAGGCGAAGCCGCGCAGCGCTAATCGGGGGCTGGGGCCTACTGGCCCCAGCGGGTCCAGGGCAGAGCCCTGGCCTTTGACAGGTCAAAATTTAAGGCCGTTGGTATAAAGCGGTAGCACCAGCCGCGCGATCAGGCCGTGCGGCACCGCGTCCGCCAGTTCCACCCGTCCCCCCAGCGAGCGCATCACTGCCTTGACGATCGCCAGGCCCAGCCCGGTACCCTGGCCGCCGCGGGCGGTGTCCGCGCGGTACCAGGGCTCGAACACCTGTGCCTTGTCGGCGGCATTCAGCCCGGGCCCGGCATCGGCCACCTCGATGATCGCCTCGCCGTTCGCCTGCGCCAGGCGCAGCGTGCCGCCGCCGCCGTATTTCGCCGCGTTCTCCAGCAGGTTCTCGACCGCCCTGGTCAGCATGGCCGGGTCGCAATAGGCCGCCACCGGCGGCATTTCCCCAAGCAAAACGGCGACACCGCCATCGGCGAGATTGTCCGCCGTCGTCTGCAGCAGCGCCGCAAGGTCGACGCGCACCACGGCGTTGCCGCCATCCTGCGCCTGCAGCAGGTAAAGCGCGCTGTCGATCAGCAGCTGCATGGCGGTGACGTCGTGAATTATTTTCTGGCGCACGGCCGGTTCGGCGATGGTTTCCGCCCGCAGGCGCAGCCGGGTCAGCGGCGTGCGCAGATCGTGGCTGACGGCTGCCAGCATGCGGCGCTGGTCGGCGGCATAGCGCGTCAGGCGCAGGATCAGCCGGTTGAACGCCTCGGCCAGCAGCCGGATTTCGGTGGTGCCGCCGACCGGCAGGGGCGCCGCAACCGTCTCGGGATCAACACACTCCGCCTGTGCGGTCAGGCGGCGCAGCGGCGCGGTCACCCCACGGCTGGCCCACAGCGACAGCGCCAGGGTCGGCAGGCCGACCAGCGCGATTGTTGCCGCCAGGCTAGGCGGCCGCATCGGGTGGGGCAGCGGCAGATACATCGGCTCGGCGGCGAGCCAGGTATCCGCGCTGACGCGCACGCGCGGCACGTCGGGTGACAAACGCTGCGCCGGGCAGGCAGGATTGTCCGGGTTTTCGGTGCAGATGCGCACGACGCTGTCGGGGATTTCGCGCACATTGAGCCCGGCCAGGGCGGCCTGGCGCAACAGTTCCGGGCGTAGCGTCGGATTGGTACGATAGAGGCCGGCCAGCAGGCGCACCGAGGTGCGGTCGGGGAAGTGCGCGGCGGCGTCGCGGCGGTCGTGCAGCGCGAATACCAGCGCGATGCTGATGATGTGCGCCAGAATCACGGAGGCGGCGACAAGGGCCACCACCTGTTGCTGGGTGCTGCGGATCATGACGGCCCGCCGCGGTTGCGCACGGTCACCGGCGGCACGAACACATAGCCGGCATTGCGCACGGTGCGGATCATCTCGGGCGGCGCCTCGGCGGCCGGTGCCGACGCAGGTGCCTCTGCAGACGCCTGTGAAGGTGCGGGTGCGGGTGCCGGAGTCCAGGATTGCAATTTGCGGCGCACCCGCCCGACCAGCGTGTCGATGCTGCGATCGTACGCGGCGGATTGCGGATTGCTGCCGCGCGCCAGCAGGACTTCCCGCGACACGACGTCGCCGGCGCGGGCGCACAGGGCTGCCAGCAGCGTGAACTCGCCGCTGGTCAGCGGCACCAGCGTGCCGCAGGGCGCGGTCAGCGACAGGCGCAGCAGGTTCAGCTCCCATCCGTCGAAATGATAGGAGATCGGCCCCTCTTCCTCGGGCGGCGGATTGGCGCGGCTGGTGCGGCGTAGCAGGGCGCGCACGCGGGCCAGCAACTCGCGCGGTGCAAAGGGCTTGACCAGGTAGTCGTCGGCGCCGCTCTCCAGGCCGATGATGCGGTCGGCCTCGGCGCCGATGGCGGTCAGCATCAGCATCGGCACGCCGTAGCGCGACCGCAGCCGGCGGCACAAAGAGAGCCCGTCCTCGCCCGGCAGCATCAGATCCAGGATCACGAGGTCGATGTTTTCCCGGTGCAAATAGCGCTCCAGGTCGCGGCCGTCGCCGGTGCGCAGCACGTCGTAGCCACGCTCGCCGAGCATGTCGGCGACCATGGCGGCAATATCGGCATCGTCCTCGACGACCAGCAGGCGTTCGCGGCGATTGGTGTGTTCAGTGGGCGGCGGCGTGATCATCCGCGTTTCGTGCCATATTCCGAGGGGCGCCGTCATGCTTCTGTCCTTGACGTGACAGTTGCCGTGTAGGTGCCGCAGGTGACCGGCCTTGGTCCGGCTGTTGCCAGGGTGCGGACAGATGTAACGCACGGTAACCAGGTCGTCGATTGCGGCCCGAGGCACGGCCCCGGTTACCGCGCGGACCGGGGCTCACATTGAACGGAATCTTAGCAGCTTGCTTGTAACCCGACCCTCCGGCGCCTCGCGCCGCGATCCCCCCGGGTAAACGTGAAGCACCGCCTGTCCAACGCCATTGAAGCCTGCGGGCACCTGCCGGCCGCCGCCAGGTTCGCCATCGCCTTCGCGCTGATCGTCGTGGCGCTTGGCTTGCGCCTGTTGGCTTTTCCGGTGGCGGACGGGATGGGCTTCGTCACTTTCTCGCCGGCAGTCGCCCTGTGCTTCCTGCTGTGCGGAACGGGCGCGGGCGCCGCGATGGCACTGTTGAGCTGCTTTATCGTGCTTTACCTCTTCCTTCCGCCGTATTGGTCAATTGCCGCGTCGCCATCAGGCTACACGGCGACTGCCATGTTCCTGCTGTCGTCGGCATTGATCGGCGCCATCGTCAGAAGCCTGGATTTAAGCAGGGCGCAGGTCGCCACGGTCTCCCGCAGCCGCGAGCGGCTTCGCGCCGTGATCGATGCGTCTACCACGGCATTGGTCCTGGTCGCCAGCGACGGCCGCATCAGAATGGCCAACCCGCAAACCGAGCGAATCTTCGGCTACAGCAGGGCACAATTACAATCGCAAAAGCTCGAATCCCTGCTTCCCGATCTACTTGGCGCCGCAAATTCCGATTTGTGCGCCGATTTTCTTGCCCGGAAATCATCGCGCGCCACGGGCGAAGTGCAGGAACTGTTCGGCGTGCGCCAGGACGGTACCCGGGTTCCGCTGGAAGTCAACCTGAGCCCGATCGATGTGGACAACGAACCGATGCTGCTGGCCGGCATCGGCGACATCACCGTGCGGCGCGAGCTCGAGCGTGAGCGCCGGCATGCACGCGAGGAGTTGGAAAGATCCAATGCGGCGCTCGAGGAATTTTCCTACGCCGTGGCGCACGATCTGCGGGCGCCGCTGCGCGCCATTTCACACCTGGCGGAGTGGACCGGCGAAAGCCCGGCAGTGAACGCCGACCCCGACGCAGTGGCGAACATCGCGCTGCTGCGAAGCCGCGTGGTAAGGATGCAGAACCTGCTCGACGGCCTGCTGGAATATTCCCGTGTCGGCGGCAGCAACAAACCGCTGGAGGATGTGGACATCGCCGACTTCGTCAGCGACATCGCGGCCTCCCTCGCACCGCCCGCCGGCTTCACGATTACCTACGAAGGTCCGCGCATCACGCTGCCTGCGCACCGCATTCCAATTCAGGTCGTGCTGGAAAATCTCATCGGCAACGCCCTGAAGCACCACGACCGTCAGAACGGCCGCATCACCGTCAGCGCGGCCATGCTGGACGGTGTTGCGGAGATCCGCGTTGCCGATGACGGGCCCGGTATCGAGGAACAATTCCAACAGCGCATCTTCGCCATCTTCCAAACCTTGCAGAGCCGTGACGAGCTGGAATCGAGCGGCATTGGGTTGGCGATCGTCAAGCGCAAGATCACCGCCAATGGCGGCCACATCTGGGTCGAAAGCGCGCCGCCAACCCGCGGCACCAGCTTCGTGTTCACCTGGCCCAGCGCCGCCTCCCCGGCAGCCGCGGTGGAACCTGAGCCGATATCGACACCGAGCAAGATGCCCATAAGCGTTATGAACTAATACCAACGGCCTTAAATTTTGACCTGTCAAAGGCCAGGGCTCTGCCCTGGACCCGCTGGGGCCTGAGGCCCCAGACCCCCATTAGCGCTGCGCGGCTTTTCATCGTCTCCCCGGCGAAGCCCATACCAAACACGGAT
>JAATGE010000017.1 GCA_015654825.1 Rhodospirillales bacterium | reverse complement strand
GTGCAAGTGGTGGTCAGCTACTGGAGCGATGTGGTGGTGTGGCGCGGCCACAGAATGCGTGCCGACCATGGCGTGCTGGGGCCCATGGTGCCGGCCGCCGAGGCGCTCGACACGTAGCTCGACATGTAACAAGAATTGAATTAAGCGCTCCGGCATCGATTGCGGGCCCCGAACCAACAAAATGGGTCCGGGTCGTACTGGCTCGTGCGCAGGGCGCCTCCGGCGTGACGGGGTCCACAGCGGCCCCTGCCCCACCCTAGTTTCCCCGGAGAACCAGCATCGATCAGAAGCAATTGAAACGCCTTTCGCTCTTATTGGGCCTGGCAGGTGTCGCGCTGGGCACCGCGCTGATCGGGTGGTTTGGCTTCCGGCACGTGGTGGAAGCGACATTGTCGGTCGGCGTGGGGGGTTTTGCGGCGGTTTGCGCTTGGCAAATGGTCCTGTTCGGGGCCCTCGGCCTTTGTTGGTTCGTGCTGGCGCCCCCGGCGCAAAACTGGCGTCTCTGGGTTGCCGTGTGGGGGCGGATGGTGCGCGATGCCGCGGGCTGGCTGTTGCCGTTTTCGCTGGTGGGAGGCTTCGTGCTGGGCGCCCGGGTGGTGACGCTGCACGGTGTGTCGTGGCCGGTGGCGACAGCCTCCACGGTAGTCGACCTGACGACGGAGTTCATTGCGCAGATCGGTCTGGTGCTGATTGGCGTGGTGATCCTATCGGCGCGCACGCCTGGATCGGCGGTGACCCTGCCGGTGTGCCTGGGGCTGATCGCGGCGGTGCTGGGCGGATTTGGTTTCATTTGGCTGCAACGGGGCGGCGCCTCGCCGTTCATGCGCCTGGTTTCCCGGCTGGGGCGACGGGTGCTGGGTGGCTTAGGCGGCAACGTCGATGGCCAGATGGCGGCGGTGCAGCAGGCGCTGACGGCGATTTATGGCCGGCCATGGCGCGTGGCGCTGGGCACCGCGCTGCATTTGCTGGCCTGGCTTGGTACCGGGTTCGCGAGCTGGATCGCGTTCCGGTTGCTGGGCGCGGATATTGGTTACGTGAGCGCACTGGGGATCGAGGCGCTGCTGCACGCGGTGCTGGCGACCGCCATTCTGGTGCCGGGGTATGCGGGTGTGCAGGAGGCGGCATATGCGGGGGTCGGGGCGCTGTTCGGCCAGCCGCCGGAAATGTCGCTGGCAGTTTCGCTGCTGCGCCGGGCGCGCGATGTGGCGCTCGGGGTGCCCATTCTGGCAGGGTGGCAGGCCATGGAATGGTTCCGGCGGCGCAGGGCGACCGGGTAATAGCGATCGACGCCTAGCTTAAATCCATAGAAGGCCAGGGCTCTGCCCTGGACCCGCTGGGGACAAGTCCCCAGACCCCATTTATTTGTTCCGGATCGGCCTGCGCACATCGTACCGGCGGCGGCACGCTGTTCAAGGCATGACGCGCTGGGCGGTGCGCGCTTCGCTGAGTTTCCAGAAATCCTCGGCCAACTTCGCATCCTGAACACGCGGTGAGCGGCGCGCGGGTGCGGGATGGCCGCGCAGTTCCCCAAATCCGCCTGGCCCGATATAGGCGTTGGCCGCCACGCCCGGGGCGGTCGCGGCGTATAGCGCCGGGAGCGCGCCCATGGCGGCGGATTGGGCGATCAGTCGGGTTGCAGCCTGCATGAAGAGGCTGCCGAGCGCGGTGTTGGTCTTTGCGTAGCCGGGATGTGCCGCGACCGCGATGACGCGGGAACCGGCTGCGCATAAGCGGCGATTGAGCGCCTCGGTGAACAGCAGCGCGGCGAGCTTGCTGCGGCCATAGGCTTCCATCGGCGCATACCGGGTCTTCTCGAATCCGAGATCATTTAATGCAAACGTCCTGCTGAGCTTGTGGGCGCTGCTGGAGGTATTGACGATGCGGGCGGCTTGTGCCGCGTTCAGGCGCGGCAGCAGGGCCAGTGTCAGGACGAACGGGCCGAAATGATTGACCGCCATATGGGTCTCGAACCCGTCACGGCTGCGCCCCTGGGGCACCAGGATGGCGGCGGCGTTGTTGATCAGGCTATCGATCGTGCGCGGTTCGCGCGCGACCGTTTCGGCTAACGCGCGAACGGATG
>JAATGE010000654.1 GCA_015654825.1 Rhodospirillales bacterium | reverse complement strand
CCGCCACCGAGCGCGCGGTTTGCACCGGCCTGCTTTGGCGCGGGGAACGCCGCGGCAGATGCCGCTCCCAGCATCACCGAAGAACCCAGCACGCCCGCGGGCAACAAAAGGGCAAGCGTCTCGATGGTACGATTTCGGGTTATCATCTTTGCTCCTGTATCAGATAGCGGTTGCCCAGCCGTTACATTACGCTACCGGTAGGTATAGTCGGCGTTACTGTACCGACCATTGCTGGCTCGGGGTGCCCCGGCATTGGCTTAGAATTACCGGTGTGCGGTCGCTTGTTCCACCGTACAGGACATCGAGGCATTTGCCGCCGATGCCGATAATCCCGCCATCCGCGACACTCCAATGCTGACTGGCGCGACCATCACAGTGCATCAGGATGATCGGCGCGCCATCGGCCGGCAGGCTGCCTTGAACATCCAGGCAACTTCCGCTTGCGCCGATGATCTGGTTATTGTCGAGACTCCAGCTCTGGTTGGGGCTGCCGTGACAGTGAAACAGAATTAGCGGCGTGCCGTCCGCGGCGCCGCCACCCTGCACGTCCAGGCACTCGCCGCTGCTGCCGATGATCCGCGGACCCGCAACCGCGAAAGGTGGCGGCCCCGCATCGGGAGGGGGAACGGCGCAAGCGATGAGCGGACAAACACAGACGGCGATGGTTACGCATGCTCTCATCATGGTTCGATGCAATCCTCCCGGTGCTGCCCAGCGCGGCGGCATGGGCAGAAATTCCGTGCCGCGAGCGGCGGTCCGCACAATTCCATTCGACAAACAAATGCAGTCCTGCGTCGGCTCATGCAAATCGGTTCCTAGAAGGCCCCGTCCTGATACGTGAATAGACCGCCCGGCCCATCGAAGGCGTACAGGCGTCCGTCGCCGGTCGCGCGCAACGCAAGGGGCTGGTACGGCAAAGTATACTGTTTCACCAGCACTGGTTTATCCGGATTCGAAACATCGATTTCGTCGAATCCACGCGCATTGCCGGCGAAAGCCCGGCCACCGATCACCGCAACGGTCTGGCTCGACCTGCTGTAGATGCCACGCACCACCGGGTTGCGCACATCGCTGACATCGACAATGTGCAAACCATTGTCGCAGGCTACGTAAGCCAGGTTGTTGGCACTATCCAGGACCAGGTCCTTGGCCGCCGCACAACCATTATACAGACCGATCTGCACCGGCTTCGCAGGATTGGTGACGTCGATGATCCGCAAGCCGCCGTCGCCGCCGAGGCTGTTTTTATCATCGGCCACGAAGACTGTGCTTCCGCTCACCTTGATCCGTGAAACGGCACTCATGGCCATTCTGGCGCGCTTCGCGGGATGCGCGGGATCGGAAACGTCGACAACGATGAACTCGCCACCATTGGTCTGTTTGCCAATGTAGGCGTAGCCGCCTGCCTCATCGATCGCGCTGGCATACGGAAACGGCAGGCGGCCAAGTTCGGTTGCCTTCAGCGGACTGCTGATATCCACGATCATCAGGCCGTAGCCCCAGGTGGCGAGGTAAGCGCTGGTGCCTTCTATGGCCATCTCCTCGAAGTCCCTGGCCTGGGGGTCGCGCGGCAGGTTGGCATCGAAACGGCCCAATGGGGCAAGGGTACCACCGTCGGCCACGCTAAAGCCATATCCTTCCTGCAGGATCAGGGCCTGGCCGCCCACCAGCGCCACGTCTTTAGCGGCAACGCCGCCCGCGACGGGCACGATGCTGACCACGCGCGGCTTCGTCGCATTCGTCGCGTCCACGTCCAATATGCGATCGGTATAAGTAAGCAGCAAGGCGCCCGTTCCAAGGCGCGTTGTGACATCCGTATCGAAGCCGTCAATGGTAGCATGCCCGGCCGCTGCGGGTGCGTCCGGATCCGTGATATTCCAGATATCCATACCAACGCCACCCACGCCGTAGGCGTAGTTTCCGACCACGAAACCGTTGGTGGCGACCGGCGATGCGATCGAGCCGCGGGAAACGATGTGAGCGGGGTCGGAAACGTCCGTGATGGACACCGATGCGCCAAATCCGACGACGTAGGGGGGCGCCACCTTAATCCTGAAACTCGCATAGCCATCGAGCGACGCGGAGCCGAGCAGCGTCGGCGCCGATGGCGTCGCTGTTCCGAAAATTTGAAAATCGGAGTTATCGATGAAGTCACGCCCCGTCATGTAGATGCGGCCTTTCCGCACATAGGATTGCTGAAACTGGTAAATGCCGTAACCCAGTGCGGGCCCGGTAAAGGAAGGATGTCTTGGATTGGCAAGGCTGCCGACGAACACACCATTGCTGCCATCAAACAGATAGAGATGGCTGTTCGCTACCGCGCTGCCCTGCCCGGCAAGCACGGCCGAGGTGGTATAGTCGGTGTATTGGCCCAAAAGCTTAGGGTGGGCCAGATCGGCGATGGAATAGACGGCAATGCCACCCGCGCCGCGGAACGTTATCCAACTTGCGTAGAGGAACTTGCCATTGCGTGCCAGGCCGGTAATCGCGCCGCGCACAGGGCTGCCACTGGTCGAACCGGTCGCCAACGGTCTCGTTATGTTGGTATAATCGTACGTGGTAATGGTTGTGCCGGTTGCCACGTACACGTATGGGGCTACCTGCGCGGGTTCAACGACGCTGCCACCCAGCGCCTGAGCGAAGGTGAGGACCGGAGCCGGCGGGAGCGCGCGCGCCGTTGCCGGCAGCGCCAGGACCGAAATTGCCAAGAAGTTACGAAACGACATTGTTGGATTCTCCCCGAGCGGATATCACGCCCAATAGTATTGGCAGTTGCAGGGAACGCGCCGCCGCGCGCGCCGCCAACCGTCCAGCCATATTGGCTCGCCCGCCTGATTTTCGCCACTACGCGGATTGATCGATCGTTGCGGCTACCGTGAGGCAGATATTTCCCGCCGGCGCATTTTTCTGCATGATCGCCTGGATAGCGGGGACGCCCCTACCTGTTCCAATCAGGGCGTGATCTCGTAAGCGACGCCCCAGCCATACGCGCCGCCGGAACCAGCGGTGCCAAAAAGATTTCCGTTCGAATCCAGAACCACGCCGCCACCGGGGTAGCTGCCGCCCGCGGCGCCGGCGAAGTCGTGCAGAACCTGGTATTTCCAGCTGCCCGAAACATTGGTCAGCTTGAAGACTGAGCCAACGCCGTTGGCGCCGTTCATGTAGTTGGTGCCATAGAGGTTGCCTGCCGCGTCCATGGTGAGCGCGGCGACCGGGCCACCAGCCCCTGCGGGAAGATCTGCCAGCACCTTGAGGGTCCACGAGTTGGCGGTAGGCGAAAGCTCGAACACGGTGCCGCCGCCATTTGCACCCGCGCTTTCGGTTGCGCCGTAGAGGTTGCCCGCACTGTCCTCAATCAAACCCCCCGTCGGCATCGAACCGCTGGCAGGGTTCGTAAGCGAATTGAACGTGTACAGGGTTTTATGTGCCCATCCTGACTTCGTGCGGCTCAGCTCGAATACCGCGCCGTTGCAGTCGCCGAGCCTGCAGCCGGCCGCCGTGCCGTAAAGCCGGCCCCGGGAGTCGCGCACCAATCCAGCGTACGGTCTACCGCCATCCTGGCCGTTGGTGAAGACGTAGAGGATGGTCTCGGTCCAGCCGGAGGCGCCGGGCGTCAATTCGAATACGGCACCAACACCGTTCCCAGCACCGATCTGCGTCACACCATACAAATTGCCGGCCGCGTCCGATATCAGGTCACCGCTGGGACAACCATCCACGGAGTAAACAAACGTATGGATCTGCGTGGCGGTCCTGCCCCCCTTGCCGGACGGGTCGAGTTTGAGGGCTGTTCCGCACGGGCCTCCAACCGAGGCTGTGTCCGTGACGGTATAGATAGAGCCTTTATGAAAATTCACGCCCCAATCGGGCTGGCCATCGGCGCTCGTGGTGTTATAGATCGATTTCACCCGCCAGGCATTATTTTGCTGGAAGAGGTTGAAAACCGTGCCGTATCCGTTGCTGCCGCCTTGAAACGTGGTGCCGAAAAGATGGTTGTTCTTGAGTGCCAACGTGTAGCCCGGCAAACCGCCATCCGCGCCATTGGAGAAATCGTGGATGATGGTGAAGGTGGCCCCCGCGGCAGGCCGCGCGGCGACGACAAAAGCCGACGTAAGCAGCAAAAAGGCGGAGGTTGCGAAATTGGCCGATAGGATATCGATGCGCTTCGACTGATTCATCTTGAAAGCTCCCCATTGCGTCTGTTTGGCCCGCACTTCGCGGGTGGATTATTTTGCTCTGAAACGCGGATTAACCGGGTGGTTTTTATTAGTCAAGCGTGAGTCTACGAACTTTGCGAAAAAAAATGAAAAGCCTCAGAACAAGTAATCCAGTTTCAGAGTTGCGGCGTCCGACCGGAACATGCCGCCGAATTCGCCATCATATTCAGCCTTGAGTTCCACGTTGTGGCCGATCGCCAAACTCGTGCCGACGTTCAGTTTCAGCATTTCCGTCGGCAACCTGGAAACCATCTCGAACGGCGCGACGCCAGGGGACGATCCTGCCAGGCGGGCCTGCGTCGTCCACTGGTTACGATTGTAGAAGATACCCCCCAGGCTGACGAACGGCATCAGCATGGTTTGGCGATCCAATCTCACCTGGCCGCCGGTTTCGAGCATCGGCGACGCGGCGACGAAGGCATCGTCGCTGCTCGCCACATTGAGCGCCAGCGGGCCGCCACCGCGCTCCGCGTAACCCGCGGTGCGAAGGTACACGGCTTCGAAATCGACATATGGCTTAAAATACCATTCCGCCAAAGGTACGCTGTAGGCGATGCGCCCATGCAGGCCGGCGTGCTGACCCTCGAGCGAGCCGGAGGCGGTGCCTGTGTCGAACGCCACCGAGCGTTTGCTGTCATACCAGCCATAGCCGGCATCGATCGCGCCGGCGAACAGCCACTGGCCGGATTGCCGCTTCAGCACCAGGCCGAGCATGGCATTATCGCCATTGACCGTGCCCAGGCCGGCATCCGCGTCGAAGTCGCTGTGCTCATAGGCGATCGAACCACCAAAGAACCAGTTTTCCGCGACCTGCTTCTGGCCGCCCAGCTGGAAGGTCTGGCTGCTCTGGTTGTAGCCGACGCCCTCTGCACTGCCTTCGCGGCTCATCCAGTTGCCGACGATCCGGCTCCAGGCGCAGTCGTGCTCGCCCGCCAGCCCGGCGGGAACCGACGCTTCGTCCTGGCAACCATTCATGCGGGAGACGAAGCTTTCGCTGGCGGCGAGCCGCGCGGTTCCGATCGCATTGACCTGTTCGCTCGACAGCCGGTCCAGTACGTCGCGGTAATCGCGCGCGGTGGCGACGTTGGTCAGCGCGCCGAACAGGGCGTTCAGCGACGCGGCGTTGGCCTCGAAATTGGCCTGCAGATGTTCCGCCACGCCCTGTTCGGTTCTGCTGAGCCCCGCCTCCCTGGCCGCCGCGCCGAAATTCGCCGAGGGCGTGACGGAGATCGCGTTGTCGCCGGTAGTGAGGTTGTACTGGTATAAATAGTTGGAGACGTCCCGCACGGTAATCGGCTGCGTATCGACGAGCGTGTTGGCGCTGATGATCTGAACGGTCTGCTGCGACATCGATGTGGGATTGATGAGAATTACGCTGTTGGCCTGCAGCGCGGCGGTGCCCCCGACCAGCAGCAAATCGGCCTGCCGCCCGGCGAAGTCGACCGACGTCTCGATCGTTCCCGTATTGGTCAGGTTCCCCGCCATGAAGAAATCCTGGTGCGGGGCCAGTCCCTGGTGGCCTACCCAGATTGTCCCGCTATTGGTGAATGATGATGCGCTGCTCAGCGCGTATGGCTCCCACAGTCCGGCATTGGTGAACGTGCCACCGCTGAGCACGGTGCCGCGCAGCTGCACGTCACCGATGATCGTGCCGGGCGCGCCGCTAATCGACTGGTTGACCAGGCTGACCGGACCGCTCGTTGCCAGGATAGCGGGGACCGACAGATTTACCGCCTCGATCGTGCCGTAATTGGTGATCGTGTTGCTGCTGGCCGTGCTGTCGATGAGGATGCTATGGGCGGCGTTGGTGGCCGAGCCGCTTTCCACTGTTCCCTTGACAATCAGGCTGACCGGGTTGGTGGATGCGGTGCCGCCCTCGGCATCGATATAAACCGCATTCGCGCCGGCGCCGGTGGTGACGACGGATCCATCGACTTCGATATTGATCGGGCCGGATGTTCCGACCCCGCCGGCCGTGCCGATCACCGTGCCCGCATCGCTCGTCACCAGGCCGCCGCCGCCGCCGACGCTTTGTGCGAAGATGCCGTATGCATTGGCGCCGCCCGTGGTGATTGCCGCGCCGCTGGCGACCGTGACGTTGACCATGCCGCCATTGCCGGCATTGTTCTCAGGATCACTGTTCGATTGAAAACTCGCGGTCGCGCCGGCGGCCGCGGTATCGCCGGCAAGCAGGCCGCCGCCGCCTATGCTCTGGGCCAGCACGCCGATGGCGCCGTCGCCGGTCGTCCTGACCGCCTCCAGCACCGAAACATTGATTTCACCGCCGTCGCCGGACATCGCGGCGGTATTGGCGAAAAACCCGTTTCCGGACAGGCGTCCGCCGACCAGCCAGCCGCCGCCGCCGCCAATGCTTTGGGCCAAGATTCCATAGGCATTGCGGCCGGAGGTAGCGACCAGATCGGATGTGACGGCAACCGCGCCGCCATCGCCGCAGGCCGCGACGATCCAGTTTTCGCCTTTGCAATTAAAGGCGTCGGTTCCTGCGCCAAATTGAAGGTTCACCAAGGTGGGCCCTTCGGCGCCCTCGCTGGTACTGACCGCGCCACCGGTCGTGGGGTTGGTCGTTGTGTGCATCAGCGAGACCATGCCGCCGCCGCCGCCGATACTCTGGGCCGCGATGCCGGCCGCGTCGTCGCCCAGGGTCGTCACACTCGCGTTCGACAACGACTGATTGATGTTGAATACAACAACATAGCTGCCTGAGCCGCTGCTGCCCGCATCACCGCCGAATTGAACGCTTACATCGTGCAGCGCTCCCGGCTGCGTCGCGGTGTAGCCGCCGGACCCGCCGCCGCCACCCTGGCTCTGGGCGAAAATGCCGAACGATTCGTCGCCCTGGGTCAGGATGCTGCTGGTATTGGTGACGCCCACATTGCTGCCGTCGCCCGCGCTGCCGCCGCGGCCGCCGACCCCGATCGCGGTGGTGATCGTGTCGGCCGGGTTGCCGCCGTTGTTGGCAACGATCGCGGCGCCGCCAGCGCCGCCGCCGCCGCCGACGCTCTGGGCAAAGATGCCGTCCGACCCGGGACCCGCCGTCTCGATCTGTCCGTCATTGCCTAGATTGACGCTGCCGCCGTCACCGCCGGCGCCACCCTTGCCGCCGAATCCGCCGCCCACGTCGAGGGTTATGTTGAAATTGCCGCCGCTGGCGCCGTCGGGGTTCGGCTTGCCGCCATTGCTGCCGTTATAACCATCGAGGAAATTCTGCAGGTCATCCAGACTGTTGAAATCGGTGGGGATGTTACTTTTCCAACCGTAAATATTGCTGCCATATTGCTGTACCTTGCCGGCGATCTGCACGCCATTCTGCACATAGCTGGCGGCGTTGATTTCCGGGTTGTTGCCGCCCCCCACCGCGCCGCCGCCGCCCGCGCCGCCGCCGCCGCCGACGCTCTGGGCAAAGATTCCGTGCGACCCGGGACCCGCCGTCTCGATCTGTCCGTCATTGCCTAGATTGACGCTGCCGTCGTCACCGCCGGCTCCACCCTTGCCGCCGAATCCGCCGCCCACATCCACGGTTATGTCGAAATTGCCGCCGCTGGCGCCGTCGGGGTTCCGCTTGCCGCCATTGCTGCCGTTATAACCATCGAGGAAATTCTGCAGGTCATCCAGACT
>JAATGE010000434.1 GCA_015654825.1 Rhodospirillales bacterium | reverse complement strand
GCCTGACCATCGCCCGCGACTGGCTGAAGAACGCACCACAGCACGTTGTGGAGGTCAGCAACTCGCTGATCGAGCGCCGCAACCTGATCGAAAACCTGGGGTTCGCGCCCGGCGCGCACCCGAACGCAGTGCAGTTCTGCGGCGGCAGCGCCAGCGGCTCCGAGATCGCGTACAACACGATCTATAATCCCGTGCCGGTCAACGGCTATCCGAACATGGATAACGAAGATCTCCAGGTCGAGGGCCAGTGCACCGGCACGGTGCTCAACACGACATTGGCCAACAACGTCGTCATCGCCGCGGGCACTCAGGCGGGCACCACGTCGTCCTACCTGATCGCGATCCGGCAGGATCCGGGCCCGAACCTGGTGCAGGGCGTCAAGGTCTTATCGAACTGGCTGTACTGGGGCGGCGCCTGGGGCCCGCTCTACCCGCTCAAGACACCAGCAAGCGACGTGACATTTTCCGGCAACATGAGTCTCAAGACCGGCACCGCGCTCGCGTTGCCGTAACAAAAGGAGTCCACCATGCGTATCTCTTTCGCAATGATGCGGGCCGGCGCGCTCGCCGCCGTGCTTCCATTGTTTCTCGCCGGCTGCGTCGGGGAGGGGGGCACGACACCGGTCACCACCCCAGTCACTCTGCAGAGCGCCATTCAGCAGGTGCAGGCGCAATGGCCCGGCGCCAAATTGAAGATCGATGCCGTCGTTGAAGCGTTCGTGCTCGCGAAAAAGATCACGCCGGCGACGCAGGCCTCGGTCACGGCGCTCGAAGCAAAAATCACCGCCGACGTAAACCAGCTGTCCGCGGTGCAAAACCCGAGCAACTTGGCAGCTATAGCCGCCGACTGGCACCTGCTGAACGGGCTGCTCGAGCAGGCGCTGCCCGGGGACGCGGGCTGGATCGCGCTTGCAGACGACATCGAGTTGATCTTGATGCCGCCGCTCCCGGCGTCGCCGGTACCCGCTTCCTAGAAACGGAGGGCAGTAGGCGATGATCGAATTGGTCCTCGTCTTCTGCCTGATTTCCGACGGGAATGCGTGTATCGAGCGTCGCCCTACGCTCGACCCGGCAGCCGGCCCCATGGCATGCCTGACGGAAGCGCAACCGATCGCTGCGGCCTACCTCGCCGAGCATCCGAAATACCGGCTCAGCACCTGGCGCTGCAAAGTCAGCAACAGGCCTGAGAGGGCGGCCTGAAAAGCGAAACGCCACCGTCCTTCGGAGACGGTGGCGTTTACTTGTCCCGGCTAGATCGTGCTGCTCTTCGTGATGGCCGCCCGCTTGTCGCCAGCGCAACTAGGTTAGCAGGAAATTGAACTCTCCGTAAGCGGTAAATCGGCGCAAAAACTCTCCGATTAAGCCTGGCAAGTGCCGGTTAACCTGGCCATGAAATACTTGCCGACGGCTCGATAAACGCCATCGTAAATGCTCGACGGGTCGAGCCGCCCCTGGTTAGTGCCGAAGGTCACCGTGGCAACCACCGGATCGAATGCCGCGCGCCGCTCTGTCCTACCGAACCTGCGCGCCGAAACCCTGATCACGCCGCGATAGTCAGGCAGCGCGTAGTAGCAGGACTCGCTCTGCATCGACGTGTACGTGTGGATGAAGCCCGCGGCGCGCAGCAGCTCGCCTGCCTTGGCGCACGCCTCCAGCGCGTCGTAGTCGGCTTCGATCTCGACGGCCGCGAAGCGTCTCATGTCGGGCGTTTAGAGCGGAAATCGAATCGGCGTCCACGTACCACCAGAGTGCCGATTACGTGCGTTGGGACGAAACGATAGTTGTCCCAATAGTCTTTTAGTGCCGCTTCTATGTCGATCAGGGCCTGAGCTTTCTGCGCTTCCAGCGCGGCCGCGCAGTCGATCAAAATCTGCGGCGTTCTTCCCGCGTAGTAATCGGCCAACACCTGCTCGGAAATGCCCACGACGCGCGGCCGCGGCGGCAGCTTCATTAGCGAGCTGGCGCGCACGATCGCCGGCGCGGCGAGCGACGCGCCGATCAGCCCGAACATTCCACGACGAGTCAGCATGATGTGTCCTCCATGATTTGCGCCGTCCACCGGATGATACGCCCCACCGACGCGCCACGCACGCCGTCCCACGGCTTCAGGTAGGCAGGCCCGACGCCTGCGCCTTCTGTGTGGAAGCTGACCTGGCCGGTCGGCAGATCGACGTAGAGCACATCGCTGTGCTTCGGCTGTGACGTATCGACGCCCCATCCCCAGACGATGAGCAGGCCTTCGGCGTGGCGATCGAGCACGGTGGCGAGCTGTGCCATCGCCCAGTTCTTCCGCTCGTAGGCCATCTTTCGGTAAGAGCCCTTGCCGGGCAGGCCGCCGCGGTAAACCTTCGCGCGCCCGGAATTCTTGCTCGCGCGCAGCAGGTTCATTGCCACCTGGCCGCGCGGGCCGCGCCGTTCGAGATCCGCGTAGAGTGCCTTGGTCGCGTCGCCATTCGAGCCGTCAAAGACTGCTGTGATGTGCTCGATGCAGGCTTCGCGCGTTGGGTTGTTGGCGGCTACGTGGTTCAAGGCGCTCTCCGGTTCCCACATCTCACGCCAAGTTGACCACAAATCTATGTGATTGAAAAGACACATGCCATTTTGCACTGTGATGCCCGGTTTTGCCCCGGGGCAAAGAATGGCAGGCCGGTCGACGGCGGACATCGTTCATATTTCGATCAGCGCGGCATGCCCGCAGCTGTTGCTGCCGATTCCGCTCCCAGTCGCACTGCGCCCCCGCCGGTCGCGGCGGCCTAAGCTCGTGGAATGGAAGCCGATCCGGCACGCGCGCGAAGCCCTGTTCGAGCAGCTCGAGCAGTTCATGTTCGACCTCGTCGGCGGCGGCATTCGACGCCAGCTCTCGCCGCTGATGCTCTCGCTCGAAAGGCTGCTCGTCGGCCTGGCGGCCGCCGGCGACGCGATCCCACCCAACGGCGAGCTCGGCGAAATGCTCGGCGGTAAGGGGCGGCAGTCAGTCGACCGGGCCCTGCGCGGCCTGGTCGACGCCGGGCGCGCGCGGCTCGATCTCACCACGCGGCGGCGGCGCGTCTGGCTGCTCGAATGCGAGCGGTATACCGAATGGGGACGCATGAAGCGCGGCCACGCGCCCTATTGCCGCTATCCGCGCGGCGCGCCGCGGCCGGCGCCGGTCGTTCGGCTCTCTCGCGTGGTGCCGCTCGGCCCTCTCGACGAGACACCCTTTGATACGTGCCAGTGGCCGCTGGAGGGCGCAGGCTTCCGACTGTGCCCGTCGCCGGCCATCCGGCTTCCCGGCAAACGCTATTCGCCATATTGCGAAATCCACCTTGCGAGGTCCCGTCTCTCGGCTGAGGCTGCTTGATCGGTGACAAACGCGGCCTTACGATCACAGTAGACTGTGCGAGAAGGTGAGATGCAACAGCAATATTCTCTCGTGCCCGTCGTCAGTGTGAGAGCGCCAGAACCCCCGCCGGCGTGCGGCGCCTCGATCTCTCGCGAGCGCCGCGACGAGCTCGAGGGTTGGATCGTCGCCAGAGCGCTGCGCTCGGCCGAAGGATCGCCCTGGAACGATGTCAATCTCGTTCGGAATATGTTTTATTTATGGGAGACGGGACTCTCTACGTCGAGGATGGGGCGAGAACTGCATAAATCAAAAAACGCCATCGTAAGCATGATCCATCGGCTGCTGACGGCCGGTTGCCCGCTGACGGTGCGGCCGAGCCCGATCCTTCGCAACGGGCCCGAGCGGCGGCAGCGTCCCACAAGGGCGTCGAGGCAAGAACTGGCGCGCCAAATTGTAACGCAGATACCTCCGGTTGTGCCTGCGTCGTCTGTTGCGCCCGTTCCCACGCCCGCGCTTATTTCAATTCGCGCGGACGATCTGCGCGCCATGTCTGTGATGCAACAGCCCTGCCGCCACCATAAGTCAATTGAATGTTGCTTTCCGATCGGCGAGCCATTCCAACGGTCTTTTCGTTTTTGCGGAGAGCCCAGCGTGCCGGGGCGGCCGTACTGCGAAGACCATTGCGCCATCGCCTACGTTCGGACCGAAGACCTGCGCGAACAGGACCTCCACGAAGAAGCGGCATAGACGCCATGCCGTATTTTGTTCTGGACTAGCCCGGGCTTCCGGGTAGTGTAACGCTTCTGTCATCCGGCGTCCTGGAACTCAGAAAATGCTCCTTCTCTCGACGCCGCTTGCGGCTCGATTCAGTCAAAACGATTTGAGTCGCACTCTGGCAGCGGTCTGCCGGACGCTCGATGAGCATCAGCTGACACCCGGGGATTTGATTGAAATCGCTCTGAATATTACTCGCGCTGGGATCGCGGCACTCCCAAACAGCGGTTGGGATGAAACGGCGACCGCTGTCGCTCACCGCATCATTGAGCCTGATTTTCTGGCTGGTATCGAGGCGGGATAACCACTATACGATCACAGCGGAGTGTGGCCGATCGGTTGCGCGCCGCATCTTGGACGTTTCCTCTCTAACCTCGGCGACGCCTTCGGGCGCCGCCATTTTTATGGCCCGGGGACCAACGCCGACTAAGCCACTGTCATCAGGCTGAGGACGCCGATGGCAGGCCGCAAATACCCCTATCTCGAGGAACCGCCGTCAGGCGCGTCGCCTGATGCGGCGCCCGCGACGCCGCCGTGGAAGCCAGCGCCCGCGGTCACACGCGCGACAGCAGAAGATAAAGGAGTGCGGCCGACGCCGCTGCCCAAGCAGCTGCTCGACATGGTGTCGCGCACCTTGCTCGGTTCGAAGCCCGAACCGTCCTACGAAGATCCGAGCGGCCGATTCAGCAACACCGGAGCAAGTGCGCCGGCTCCCGGAACGCCACCGCCGGCATTTCCCACTCCGACGCCCGCCAACCAGGCGCCGTTCATGGGGCCGGGCGTGCCAATGCGGCCCGTCACACTCCGCGAAGCGGACGTGGTGGGCCGGGAATTCAGCTACCCGACCGGCATCAATATTCAGACGACGGCGCGGTCGGGCGAGGCCGTGTCGTTCGAGATGCTCCGAGGCCTGGCCTATGGCTACGACCTGCTGACGACCCTCATCGAGACGCGCAAGCGCCAGATGACCAAGGTCACCGGGCAATTCATGATCAGGCAACGGCCTGGCGAGACGCAGCGGCCGGACCCGGACGAGCGTTGCAACATGTTGCAGGAGTTCTTCCGATACCCTGACAAGCGGCTGCCCTACGTCGACTGGATGAACAAGATCCTCGACGACTGGTTCATCACCGATGCGCCAACCATCTACGTCCGCCGTAATTATAATGAGCTGTCGCCCGGGCTGTGCGAACCGTGCATGCTGGAAATCGTCGACGGCTCCACAATCATTCCGCGCGTGGACACCACCGGCCGCACGCCGCTCGCGCCGGCCGAGGCCTACACCCAGATCACCCAAGGCGCGGTAACGTACAATTATCGTGCGGACGAGCTACTCTACGCGCCGCGCAACCTGCGCCCCGGCAAGCTCTACGGCTACAGCCGCGTCGAGCAGGTCATCACCACGGTGCTGATCGGCCTGCGCCGTGAGGGCGCGAAGCTGAGCTACTACCAGACCGGCAATATTCCGGACATGCTGCTGTCCACGCCGGCCGATTGGTCGGCGGCCGACGTCGTCTCCTTCCAAAAATCGTTCGACGCTCGGATGCGCGATCCAAGCCGCCGGTTCGGCCGGGTCGTATTCGTGCCGACGACGGCCGGCGCGCTCCCGGCGCGCAGCGAGGCTGCACTTTTCGGGCCATTCGACGAATGGCTTGCAAGAGTTTGCTGCTACGCGTTCGACCTGCCGCCGCTGCCGTTCGTGCAGCAGCAGAACCGCGCCACCGCCGAGACCGCGAACGCGGAGGCCCTTAAACAGGGCCTCGAGCCCGAAATGATCGGCTGGAAGTCGTTCATGGAGCGCCTGGTCAAGATCGGCTGGGGCTGGGACGACATCGAGTGGATGTATGACGACCTCGACGCCGTGAAACCGGCCGAGCTCGTCGAGAGCATGCTGCCGGCGAAGGAGTCCGGCGTCATTTCCGGCGACGAAATGCGCTCGGACCTCGGCAAGCCCGCGATCGGCCTGCGCCACATGGTGAAGGGCGTGGGCCCGCTGGGGTTCATGTTCGTCGACGACATGATCAAGGCCAGCGAGATGGGCGTCACCATCTTCGGCCCAGAGGTCATTGCGCAGCAGATGGGCTTGACCGCGCCCCCGCCGATGCTCGGGCCCGACGGTCAGCCGCTACCCACCCCAGACGCTCCACCCATGCTCGCCGCCCCGGCCGGTATGCCGCCTGGCGGCCCACCGCTGCTCGCAGGACCTGCCGCCGCGCCGGATGATGAACCGGACCTCTCAGGTCCGCTTTCAGGCGTCTGGCCGCAGCTGCTCGCTGCCGTGGGCCTCGGGCCCGGCGGCCCTGCTGCGCGGTCGAAAGACGTCACGACGAAGGATGAGCTCGATAGCGATCCGCTCAGCAACGTCGTGCCGCACCCGCAGGTGCTGAAAACCCTGCGCGACGCCGAAAGCAAGATCAGGGCGATGCACGCCAAAAAGCTGAAGAGGAGCGCCTGATGCCTTCCGACAATGTTCCGCTGCTGATGAGCGCCACCAACCCGAACGGTTGGCGGCTCGAGGAGCTGCTGTCCCAGCTCTGCGTTGAGCTAGAAGCCAAAACCGCGCTCCTGGTGCAGGATGCGCGGCCGGTGGCCCAGGGTGTCGCCGGCAACAATCGCGTCATCTGGCGCCTGCTGCATGACGCCAGGCTACGCCAGCTCTCAAGCCTGGCGGCGCTGCGCCAGGTCGGTCCCGACCAGGGCCCGACGGGCACGCCCCGCGTCGGGCCCGGCAGCGAGGGCTTCCTGACCAAGGCCGATATCGAGCGCGACCTGGCGGAAAAGACGCCTCCGGTGGATCGCAGCGCGCGCGTGCTGACCGACGGGAGGCCGGTGACCGACGATCATCGCGAGATCAATCCGGCGACGGGCCAGCAGAAGGCCTACGTCGTGCTGACGGCGGAGGAACGCGCGAAGGGCTTCGTGCGGCCGGTGCGCCGCACGTACATCCACGCGGGGCTCAACCCGACGATGAACGGCATCTTTCTGATCAAACCGGGCGAGCACGGTTGCGGAGCACGCACCACAATGGGCGAAGCTCTCGCCGAGACTTATGCGCGCGATCCATATTTCTATTCCGGAACGTTCTGCTCCTCGTGCAAGGAGCACCGGCCACTCGAGGAGTTCATCTGGCCGGACGATGGAACGGTGCTGGGGACCTAACTATGGGAATGCGCCTCACGCGGCTGCTGACCTTCGAAGAATTCGCGGCCATGAGCGACAAGGCCGTCGCCGATGGCTTCTGGCGCAATGATCCGCGCGTGTTCACGCCAGGCATGGGCTGGGTCATGCCCTGGTACTGGGATCCGACTGGAGAGCGAGAGCGGATTGGTAAACACGTCATGATTACGCAGGCGCGTCGCGGCGAGCTCGGTTTCTTGTCCGTCCATTACTGGCGCGACTGGGCGGACAAGCGGCCGCCGATCTGCATCGTTGGCCCGAACGGCGAGACCTGGGAAATCGATCGCAAGTCGAAAAATGGCGACGGCTGGAAGGTCACCGGCGAGTGGCCGAACCTGACTTGCACGCCGTCGATCGTTGTCGAAGGCTATCATGGCATCCTGACCAACGGCGAATTCGGGCTGGACCTGGACGGCCGCGGCGAATTCGGTATCGCGCGCCCGATCACGCCGCGCGTCGTCGAGAAGGAGGCGTAGATGCCCTTCGACAATGCCAAGCATCCCCGAGATGGCGTCGGCCGCTTCGCCAGCGACGGTGCCGCGCCATCGATGCGCACGGCAACCCATACCCAGGAGCCGCGGCGCAGCCTGACGCGCAACAGCCGCGTCTGGAGCATCGGCGCGCGCACCCAGGAACTGCCGTCCAGCTACACCGGCTCGGTGACCAAGGAGCACGAGGTCGGCACGTTCCTGCACCACAAGCTGACCGCGCAGATCCCGAAGTCCGTCGGCGTCGAGGACTGGTCCACGTTGATGCGGCGCCTCTACACGACGATCGTCGAGCACCGCACGCCGACGATCGACCGCGCGCTGGCCACGCGCACCGTGCGCATGCCGAACGGCCGCACCAAGGAAATCGTCTGGAAGGACAAGCCGGATGAGCCTGGCCGCGTGGCGCCGGCCGGCAAGCCCATGATCCCGGACGGCACGCCACGCGGCACGCTGCTGCGGGCCTACCGGCACGCCTCCCACCTGGCCCTGCACGACTTCGGAACCGTCGATTACGACTTCCGCATGGATCCGCACCTGCGCGACGAGATGAAGCCGCTGACCAACTTCATCCGTTACGCGCGCAACCGCGTCGCCGACCATCTGTTCACCGCCGCGCCGGGCGAGTGGAAGCCGTTTCGTAAGGAGTTCGGTCAGCCGTTCTCCGACCAGCGGCGCGATATGCGGCCCTGGTCGGAGGAGTATGGCCAGGTGCGCCGTCGCACGCGGCCGAACGAGGTGCTGGTCAAACGCAATGGTGGGTTTGCCAAGTGCAGTACTATGCAGAAAACGCATATTACCCTGTCCAAGGGCGCCAACACGGCTCAGCGCGCCAAGATCAAGCTGACCATGCACGAATTCAAGCATGGCAAGCTGCGTAGCGGATCGAAGACCGGCCCGAAGGTGAAGAACCGTAGGCAGGCGATCGCGATCGCGCTCAGCCAGGCGCGGCGCGCGGGGTAATGTCCGCCCCCATCCTTTCGGAGAAGGAACGCCAGCAGCGCCGCGACGCGGCAGCTGCGTCCGCTGCGCGCCGCGCCG
>JAATGE010000295.1 GCA_015654825.1 Rhodospirillales bacterium | reverse complement strand
GGTGGCTGGGGTTGGCACAACGGCCGATGGGGTTGGCATAATGGCGGCTGGCACAACGGCGGTTGGGGCTGGCCCAACGGCGGCTGGCACAATTTCTGGAACAATTTTTAATTCCAGTCTCCAGGTTTCGGTGTGTCGCGACGTACGCCGGTCAACGAACTCGCCGAAAATGGCAGCGCTACGAGCGGTGTAACCGCCGTCCACGGAATGCCGACGGCATGGCAGTGCGCGACGACGCACGCCAAAGATTGCAGGAGAAATCGATGATGAGGACCACCTACGCTGCTGCCGCGCTGTTTGGCGCCTGCCTGCTGAATGCGATGCATGTTGCAACGGCATATGCCGAGACGACCGTTGCGACGGCGGGTGATCACAATGCCGCCCAGTCGCCGAAAGGCGCATCGGGCGACGAGGAAATCTCCGAGCGTCGGGCGCCAGTATTGCAGGTAACGAGCGTCGAGGTTGTTCGCAGTGCGCACGGTCCGATATTGGATATCATTCGCGTGCGCGGCTTGACCAGCACCGGCGGCTGGGAGGAGGGGGAACTCGTGCCGCTGACCCGCGCGGCTTCGCCCGACGGTATTCTGGATCTGGTTTTCACGGCCCGCACCCCCGAGGAAGCCGCGGACGCGACGGGTTTCGAGGCGATCGAGGCGATTTTTCAGCTCGAGCCCGGGCGCCCCTTCGAGGGGTTTCTGGTGCCTGAGACGTCGGAGGCGCTGACGCTCCAAGCCGGGCCCGACTACGCCGAGATCATGCCGTTCAAGGAGGATTGCAGCAAATGCGTCGGCAAGCATTTCGTTGCCAGGGGAAGCACATCTCCCGCCGGGAAAAGCGAAGCGGAAATCGTGAAAGAGGAGAATCTCCCGCCCCACGTTCGGATCATCAAGCCGACGGATGGCGTACCCGGCGCCGACACCGACCCGAACAGGATGACAATCGTGGTGGGTGAGGATGGGCGGATCGTTTCGGCGATTTGGGATTGAGGCCCCTCGATCTCTGTTTCCCGTGTTATAGAAACCGCCGTAAATTTTGACCTGTCAAAGGCCAGGGCTCTGCCCTGGACCCGCTGCGGCCGTCACGCGAAAGCGTGCGCCGCACGACAGCCCCAACCCCCCTGAGCCTGGCGTCGCTTTTCACAGTCTCCCGGGCGAAGCCCAAATTCAATCCGAACCTTGAGGCCTCGCCGTTCCTCCCAATAAGCGAGGGTCTGGGGCCGCAGGCCCCGTCGTGCGTAGCACGCCTCCGGCGTGACGGGTTCAGGGAAGATCTCTGGCCTTTTCGAATGTGTCAATCATTACGTGGATCGGTATCAAATACCGCAGCTCGCAGCGCCACCTGAACATGCAAGGAGGCAGATTCCGGGCGTTTCTTTTTGCCGCGCCTGCAAGCCGTCAGATAAATCCATTCTCTTTGAGTAACGCCGATAAGACGACACGGCGAAGCGAGGGGCGAACACCAGATGGGGTAAGCCTGCCGTCGTTGATGGTGCGTGCACCACTGGCGATCGTGGTTTCTTCGTAGTGAGCAGACGCAACGGTCAGGCGCCACGGCCTTTCGTTTCCGGCTTCGGACCTGGGCGCCGGCGAGCTGCGCGGGCATCCCGGGCCGGTATTTTCCGGCTGGTCTCTCGACCACACATCCCCGGCAGTCCATCCACTGTGCCAACGCGTGCCGCATCAGCGGCGGCCCAGGCCAACGATGCCGCCCCCACAGAAACCCCGCTTTTTCGGCATAATTGCAACCTGCACGAACCCAGGAAAACAGGGTTCTGGCGGAAGGAGTGTCCGCCGATCCTACGTTCCGCTGTGTCCCGTTGGACTTAATGGACCTATATAAAACAGTCAGTTAGTAGCCAGTCCGTCCCGCTGCATTCCCTTGAAATCGGCTACAGCCAGCCCCAACTTGTAGCAAGGTTGTAGCAGACGAGTTAGGCGGATGGCGCGGAAACCCACCAAACTAGAAGTTGACGCGCGGGGGCCGGGCAACCACCACCTGGGCGACGGGCTCTACCTGCGGGTCTCAGGCGGGAGTCGAACTTATAGTTTCCGATTCCAGCGCGACAGGAAGACCCGATGGGTTAGCCTGGGGTCGTTCAAGACATGCACGCTGGCCCAGGCGCGGCAAAAGGCGCTCGAATTCCGCCTCATGCTCGCCAATGGTCAAACGCCTGAGTCGCCGCGCATGGTCGCCTACGCAACCCCGGCGGAGAGCGCCCCACCCCCGGTGCCAACCGGGAAGACGTTTGGGGAGGTGGCAGGCAGCTACATCGATGCGCACAAGCCGGGCTGGAAGTCCGCCAAGCATGGTTCGCAGTGGCAGGCCACCTTGGACCAGCACGCGGGCAGCCTGATGGCGATGCCGGTGGTGGATATCCAGGTGCAGCACGTCCTGGCCGTCTTACGACCGATCTGGAACAGCAAGACGGAGACCGCAACCCGCGTGCGCGGGCGGATCGAATCCATCCTGGATGCGGCACGGGCGGAGGGTCTGAGAACCGGCGAGAACCCGGCGCGGTGGAAAGGTCACCTAGATGCGCTGCTTGCACCGCCCGGCAAGCTGAAAAATGTGGAACATCATAAGGCGCTCCCCTGGCAGGATATGCCCGGCACCATGGCCAAGCTGATGGCGAGCAAGGGGACCGCAGCGCGGTGTGTGGCGTTCGCCACTTTGACGGCTACCCGATCATCTGAGGCGCGGGGCGCCGTATGGTCCGAGATAGACATGCAGGCGGCAACCTGGACGATCCCGGCGGCGCGCATGAAGGCCAAGCGCGAACACCGCGTCCCGCTTTCATCGACTGCGCTGGTGATCCTAGCGGAGATGCAGGCCGCGCGAACGCCAGAGACCGAATTCGTATTCCCCGGGGGGAAGCGGGGCGCGGCATTGAGTGACGTATCCACATCGAAGGCGCTGCACGTTGCGTCGGGGGACAAGACCACCACCGTCCACGGACTCCGTTCCACGTTCCGCGACTGGTGCGATGAGGTGGCGGAGGTGGCGGAGGTGGTCGCGGAACTATCGCTCGCGCACCAGCATGGCGACGAAACCCAACGCGCCTATGCACGGTCCAACCTGTTCGACCGGCGCCGGGCTTTGATGCAGCAGTGGGCGGATTACTGTTTACCGACCTCGCGGACCGGCGAAGAAACGATCCCGGAGGCCGCTTAGTCCCACGGTATCCCCCACCCCCTTGAAACGTCGCATCCCAGCCTGTATGTAGTGGGCGTCCCGCCATGTTCGGCAGGGGACACGACTGCACATAGAACATGACACGGGCGTTAGGTTTTCGGACCATACGGCGCCCACACATTCATCATAGGAACATGACAGGGCTGGGTTTTCGGACCCACCCACATATAAGTCTGTCTTCCTGCACGAGCTTCGCGGTTTTTTCAACCCGGAGCCCAAAGATGAATACCCCAAGTCTAGACAACATAATTTCGCTGAAAATCCCGGACGCGGTAGGCCTAACCGGCCTAAGTCGTACCCGTATCTATGACGCGATTCGCCACGGCCACATCGTAAAGGTGAGAGCCGGACGCCAAAGCCTGGTGCTGGCGTCCAGCCTGCGCGCCTACGTCGAGAGCCTGCCTCGCGCTGCCCCGGCTTAGATGCCGTGGCCGTGTCCCGACGAACCCCCGGCTTAGGCCGGGGTAGGGGGTTTCGTGTTACGGCCGGATTCGCGCGAGTAAACGTATGGTCGCCGTACATTTCCGCGTGCGATACGGATTGATTTGGTGGAATTAACTAACTCCGCCACCGCCACCGCTAGATTAAATCTCTGTTATACTGACGGGTAACGACATGCCGGCCAAAACCAAAAGGAACGCGCGCGCCGCGCGTGATGCCGTGCGCAACAAGGTTGCGGAGATGCCGCTAGGCGAACTGGTACGCGCCGCGCCCTTCTATCCTGCCCATGCCCTAAATCCAAGGCGCGACGGCCTTATCAGGGAATACGTGCAATGGTTCTACAGCGACCGACCGCTGACAGTGGCGGCCGGCGACATGGCCCAAGATTTCCGTAAACCTCCGCCTCTCGGAACGGCCAAACGGAGTCATCTGGCGGCTATCCTGGCGCTCAATGATAGTCGTGGCCTGTGCCGCCGCCGCATCTACGACATATGCCGATACGGCGGTTCTGATTGTTCCTTATTGCAACTGCAAAATGCAACACTATCACATTCTCCAAGAATTCCGACACCTTCCAATTCTAATGTGGGAGCCATGGGATGTCATTCCTGAAAGACCTGTCCAAAGCGCTGAAACGCGCGCCTAGCCTCGCCAGCACCACCGCAGCACTGTCGGACGTAGAGTCGCGCGAGCGGGTCGTTACCGCACAGCGCAAGGACCGCTGGCAGGCCAGAACCGATGCGTTATCGTCTAGCACCATTGCCGAAATCAAGATGATGGATAGTGCGGATGACGATGACCGCATCGAGCTAGAGCAACTGGCCAAGGCCAAGTCTGACCTGTTGATGCAAGTAACCGAACTGCGGAGCGCGGCGAAGGCTAAACAGGCCCAAGAGGCGGTTCAGAAACACAAGGCCGCGATGCCGGGCGCCGTGGCCGCCTACGTGGCGCTGGCGAAGGCCTTGGCACCGCTAATTGAGGCTAGAGCAGAACTAGAATCTGCCGGTCTCAGGGCGGAGGCGACCTCCTTGGAATCCCCGCCAGCGATGGCTTTCGATCTCGCGGCGCTGGCAGCCATCCGCCCGGCCATTCAGCCGCCGGCCAATCTCTGGTCATGGGAAACCAACTGCGCCCAGGTCCACAACGCCATCCTCGGAAGGAACGGCTAGAATGGAAACTGTCGTGAACCTAAACGACTGGGTGAAACTGGTCGTCCTCCGCAGTGGTTTGGAGATTGACGGGCGGCAACTGGCGCAAGGCCACCACATCACCGTGCCGCGTTTCCAGGCCGAGGCTCTCATGCGCAATGGCGCAGCCGAGAGGGTCCAAACATGAGCAACCCCACACCTTCATTGCCTGTCCTGGTTGACATGATGGGCAAGACGACCGGCCTTGCTGACCTGGGGAGCGGCCTG
>JAATGE010000541.1 GCA_015654825.1 Rhodospirillales bacterium | reverse complement strand
CCTCATCAAACAATGAGTGGCCCTGAGAAGGTTCCATATTCAGCTCTATGGTTTTACCTCGGCCTGCAAATTTAACCTGCTGCACAAACCCCGCTGCCGGGTAAACATTGCCGGACGTGCCAATCGAGATGAACGAATCGCATTCCTGTAAAGCGTGCTCTATTTTATCCATATACAGCGGCATCTCGCCAAACCATACGATATGCGGGCGCAGGTTTGTCTCATAACAGCAGGCGCACTGTGAATCTGCTTTTATATCTTCCATCCAGTCATACACAATATCCGTTTCCGCGCAGCGCACTTTGGTGAGCTCACCGTGCATAGGCAATAGCTCAAAATTGCTACCAATCTTTTTTCCTTCCAGCGCACACGCATGCAGATTGTCGACGTTCTGCGTCACCAGGAATACCTCGCCCGGGTATTCGCGTTCGAGCCGCGCCAGCGCCAGATGGGCCGCGTTCGGCCGGATCGCCGGATCGCGCAGTGCCGCGCGCCGCGCATTGTAGAACGCCTGCACCCGCGCCGGATCGCGCCGAAACGCCTCCGCCGTCGCCACGTCCTCGAGCCGCACCCGCGACCAGATGCCGTCCGGATCGCGAAACGTATCCAGCCCGCTCTCCCGGCTGATCCCGGCCCCGGTCAGCACCACCACGGCGCCCCGCCCGCCGCCCCGCGGTTCACCCAAGCGGATATTCCACTTCGGGAATATAGACGCTCTGCTCCTTGCCCAGGCGCGAGCTGAACAGCGTGAAATGCTCCACGACCACGGGATCGGAGCGGAACAGGTTATGCGCCTGCACCCACGCCGCCAGCTTGCCCGGGGGAGCGTTGTCGAGCCGCGCCAGCGTTACGTGCGGCGCGAAGCGCCTGCGCTCCGGCGGCGCGCCGGCCCGCTGCAGCGCCGTCTCGATCTTGCTTTGCAAATGATCCAGCGCCGGGTTCTTCGCCACCCCCACCCACAGCGCCACCACCCTGCCGCCCTTCTCGAACGTGCCGACCCCGGCCAGGCTCAGCGAGAACGACTTGCCGCGCAGCGCCGCCAGCGCCAGGTCGATCTCCTCCGCCTTGTGGCTCGGCGTTTCGCCGACAAAACGCAGCGTGATATGATAGTTCTCGGGCGGCACCCATCGCGCGCCGCCAAGCCCCACCGCCAGGTCGGCCAGGCGCTGCCGCACTGCATGGGGCAGATCCAGGGCCACGAAGAGTCGCATGGCCAAAACCTCCGCGCTCCCGGCGGGAGGGTCAAGCGCCACGCCGCGCCCCCCCGCTTTGCGGGGCGATTAAATCTGCGAAGGCCGGGAGTAAATCCGCGAAGCCCGGCGACCCGTTGCAGCAAATTCAATCACTTGGCAAAATGGGCCAGCGCGCCCCGCCGCGCCGCTGCGGCCGGTTTTGCTTGCAGAACCACGCGTCCCTGCCAAGATGTCCGACATGGGCGAACACATGCCCGAACGAGGGAAATCCGACCATGGCTTACAGTCCTGAATACCGCGCAGCTCCCCGCGTCGGGGCCGGCACGGCACAGGCAGCGGTGCTCGACCAGGGCCTCCGCGCGTACATGCTCCGCGTCTACAACTGGATGAGCTCCGGCCTCCTGCTGACCGCCATCATCGCCTACGCCGTTGCCAACACCGGCCTGCGCGATGCCTTCTATCAGCCGGTGGTCGGCGCCTTCGGCCAGGTCATCATGCGCCCGACCGCACTGGCCACGATCAGCATGTTCGCGCCGCTGGCCTTCGTGCTGGTGCTGAGTTTCGGCGTGAACCGGCTGTCGCGCACCGCGGCCCAAAGCCTCTACTGGGCATTCTGCGCCGTCATGGGCGCCAGCCTGGCCAATATCTTCCTGGTCTATACCCAGGGCAGCATCGCCAGCACCTTCCTGGTCACCTCCGGCATGTTCGCCGGCATGTCGATCTGGGGCTACACCACGCACCGCGACCTCAGCGGCATGGGCAGCTTCCTGATGATGGGCCTGATCGGCATCATCCTGGCCAGCCTGCTGAACCTGTTCCTGCACTCCGGCGGGCTCGCCTTCGCGGTCAGCCTGATCGGCGTCGTCGTCTTCACCGGCCTCACCGCGTGGGACACCCAGCGCATCAAGGTGAACTACCTGAACTTCGCCTACGCCGAGGGCGCGGACCAGGCCGCCAAGCGCAGCGTCTACGACGCGCTGAACCTCTATTTGAACTTCATCAACCTGTTCATGATGCTGCTGCAGCTCACCGGCAACCGCAGCAGCAACAACTGAGGCAAGCACCCGTCTGACGAGATCGCCCGCCGCGGCCATGTCCCGCCGGCGGGCGTTTCCTATCCGGCATGGCCGCGATCCAGCAGGTTCGACCGTTTTCCCTGTTCTCGGATGAACAGTGGGCTGCGCTGACGCGCCGCTCCGGCTGGCGCGGCCTCCTCCTCGTCGCCCACGCCTGGGCCCTGATCGCGGCGGCCTCCGCGCTCGTCGCGATCTGGCCCAACCCGCTCACCTGGCTGATCGCCGTCATGGTCGTCGGCACCCGCCAGCTCGGCCTGGCGATCCTGATGCACGAGGCCGCACACGGCACGCTGCACCCGAACACCGCGGTCAACGCGTTCCTCGGCGAGTACCTCTGCGCCGCCCCGGTCGGCGCCGACCTCGCGCGCTACCGCCCCTACCACCTGAAACACCACCGCTTCACGCAACAGGACGAGGACCCCGACCTGGTGCTTTCGGCGCCGTTCCCAACCACGCGCGCCAGCCTGAAGCGGAAAATCATCCGCGACCTGACCGGGCAGACATTCTACAAGCAGCGCATCGCGCCGCTGCTTCACGCCGGCGCCACCACCCATTCATTCGTCGGCGACACCGGCCGCGCGCAGCGCCGCTTCCTCGCGGCCACCGCGGCGATCTTCGCCATCTACTGGGCCTGCGGCGCCTGGTTCTGGTTTTTCGGCGTCTGGGTCGTTGCGTACGCAACCTGGTATCCGCTGGTCACCCGTATCCGCAACATCGCCGAACACGCCTGCACCAGCCGCGCGCCCGACCCGTTCACCGTGGCCCGCACCACAAAGGCCAACTGGCTGGAACGCCTGCTGATCGCCCCCTACTACGTGCACTACCACGCCGAGCACCACCTGTTCATCGCGGTGCCGTGCTACCGGCTGCCCCTGCTGCACCGCTCGCTGGCCGACCGCGGCCTGACCCAACAAATGAATTTGGCAACGAGTTACGTTGCGGTGCTACGGAACGTTGCGCCACAGTAATACCAACGGCCTTAAATTTTGACCTGTCAAAGGCCAGGGCTCTGCCCTGGACCCGCTGGGGACAAGTCCCCAGACCCCAATTTTATTTGTTCCGATGTTGGCACTGATACTGAGCCAATTTACGGCGCCTGCAGCCCGCTATGACCACGCAGAAGATTCCCGCCGCGCAGCGCT
>JAATGE010000391.1 GCA_015654825.1 Rhodospirillales bacterium | reverse complement strand
CTGCCCTGGACCCGTCACGCCGGAGGCGTGCTACGCACGACGGGGCCAGTAGGCCCCAGACCCCATTTTATTTGTTCCGAGTCCGCATCGGCTGCGCGCGCGCTGCTAAATCCACGTCTCGCCGCTCCGTACAGAAGACTCCCGCCGCGCAGCGCGTACGACGGCGGCGGCACGCCGTCTTGGGTCCAGGGGGCAGAGCCCCCGGGCCTTCTTAAACCCGGGCGAGTGCCTTGAGCCGACGGTAAATGAACGGCGGGGAAGCCACGCCGCTTTCCAGCGCCGCTTCAGCCATCAGGTAGTGGTCAGGTGAAAGCTCGCAGGCGGGGTCGGTTATGCTGGCGTCACCGGTCAGTGCAAAGGCCTCGCAGCGGCAGCCGCCCCAGTCGAGCTCGCGCCGGTCGCAGCTGCGGCAGGGTTCGGGCATCCAGTCGGTGCCGCGGTAGCGGCGGAACGCCTCGCTTTCCCAGACCTCAGCCAGGGAATGGGTGCGCACGCTGGGGAAATCGAACCCCGGCAGTGTCTCCGCGGCGTGGCACGGCAGGCATTTGCCGCTCGGCGAGATATTGATGAAGCGCTGCGCCCAGCCGCCCATGCAGCTTTTCGGTCGGGACGCGTGGTAGTCCGGCACCACGTAATCGATCACCATCTTGCCGCGCAGCCGGACGCGGGCCGCTTCGACGACGTCGGTGGAGTCGTCGAGCTGCGCCCGGGTCGGCAGCAGCGCGGCGCGGTTCTTCAGGCCCCAGCCGTAGTACTGCACGTGGGCGATTTCGACGCGCTCGGCCTGCATCGCCTCGGCAAAATCCAGCATGGCGCCCACGCGGCCGGCGTTGTGGCGCTGGATGACGAAGTTCAGCGTCAGCGGCAGGCCGGCGCCCCTGATCCGGTCGATCGCCGCGCGCTTCTTCACGAACGCGCCGGCGTGGTTGCCCACGCGGTCGTTCTCCGCCGGATCGATGTCCTGGAAACTGAGCTGGATATGGTCGATGCCGGCATCCTTCAGCGCCGCCATCGCGCGATCGTCCAGCGTCACGCCGCTGGTGATCAGATTGGTATACATCCCGCCTTCGGCGGCGCGCCGCACCAGCGCCGTCAGGTCGCGCCGTGCCATCGGCTCGCCGCCGGTAAAATGGCACTGCAGCACGCCGAGCGCGGCGGCCTCATCGAGCACGCGCAGCCAGTTTTCCGTGTCCAGCTCCGCGCTGGCCGACTCCAGCGCCAGCGGGTTGCTGCAATACGGGCATTGCAGCGGGCAGCGGTGGGTGAGCTCCGCGATCAGGCCCATCGGCGGCGGAAACGCGGCGGGCAGACCGGGCAGCGGGGTGAGCGCGTTCACAGCCGCACCGCGCCACGGGCCGCGAGGTCCTGCAGCATCGGCAGCACGTCGGCCTCGATCAGTTCGGCGGGCGCGTCGAATTTCGCCGCCAGTATCATGGCGATGTCAGCCACCGTGCGACTTCCGTCCACGAGCTTCAATACCTCCAGGGCATGGTCGTCGAGCTGAAACAGCCGCTCCGGCCCCAGGATGACCGAGGCGTTGCGGACGGCGTCGAAGCGCAGCTTCATGCCGACACCCAGACGCGGCACCGGCGACAGAGAGGGCCCCGAACTCATGAAAACAACCCGAACCCATAAAAAAACCAGGGAGCGCTTGCCCCCTGGCCCCGGATCAGCCGTCCGTCATTCAGGTTCCGGCCGGAGGTCACACCGTGGCAGCCACAATCCGAACGTCGGATGAAGCCGCCAGGTGTGTCAGGTCCGGGTGACCAGGAGCTAAGCTCCCGGACCTTACTTCTTCGCTTCGGCGCAGGCGTAGGAATTGATCTCGGCGCCCAGCGCGATTTCGACTACCTTCGGGGCTTTCCAGCTCATTGACTTGACTCCCTATAAAATTGGTGAGGCCATTCGACGCGGGCCACCTGCAATCCTTCGAGTGAGGCACCCTCGGCGTCAATCACACCTTAGGCCTACCGGCGCCCGAATTAAAGGGTCTCGTGGTCGTAGAAGGTAACCCCGGCGGCGCTGGCCAAAGACAAAAGCGCGGCCATAAGCGCTAAACTGCAGTTGTTTTAGTCAACTACTTCAAGGCGTTCCGAGCACCACCCGCGCCTTCCGCGCAAGTGAACAGCGCAATTTCCGTCAGGTTAAATCAAAAACAGGTTGGCGGAAGGGAAGGAAGGCCAGGGCTCTGCCCTGGACCCGCTGG
>JAATGE010000111.1 GCA_015654825.1 Rhodospirillales bacterium | reverse complement strand
GGGGATGCCCCGCGGGTCGCGCATGGCGGCCGTGCGCCGGGGGTCCTGGTGCGGGGCATGGCCCCAATCCGGTGGCGACATCGTTCCTGTGTCCGTCAATTCCCGCCGGGGGCGTTCTTCAGCGCCGGCCCCACTTCGTTCGGCCCCACTTCGTTCGGCCCCACTTCGTTCGGCCCCACTTCGTTCGGCCGGGCCTCTGCCATGACGCCCACGAGTCTCCCCAAGCCCTCGCGCAGCCGTTCGTTGAACCGATGCGTGACCATGTCCACCGCCACATCCATGGCGTGGGCAAATCCCGCCGCATCGGTGCCACCATGCGATTTTACCACCATGCCGTTCAGGCCCAGCAGCACGGCGCCGTTATAGCGGCTGGGATCGAGCCAGATCTTCATCTGGTCCAGTCCGGGCCGCGCCAGCAGGTAGCCCAGCTTGGCCGACAGGCTGCTGGAGAAGATCTGCTTCAGCAGTTCACCCACCAGCTTCAGCGCGCCCTCCCCCGTCTTCAGCGCCACATTGCCCGTGAAGCCGTCCGTCACCACCACGTCCACGGTGCCGGCCGCGATGTCGTGCCCTTCGACGAAGCCGTAGAATTGCGGCGCGATATGGGTGCGGCGCAGAATGTCAGCGGCCTGCCGCAAACACTCGTCGCCCTTCAGCTCCTCGCTCCCGACGTTCAGCAACCCGACCGAAGGCGCGGGCAACCCCAGCACCGTGCGCGCGAACATGTCGCCGAGCAGGCAAAACTCGACCAGGTTGCGCGCATCGCACGCCAGGTTGGCGCCGAGATCGAGCATCACGACGTCGCCGCGACCGCTCGGCATGATCGCCGCCATCGCCGGCCGATCGATGCCCGGCAGCGTCTTCATGACGATTTTCGAGAGCGCCAGCAGCGCGCCGGAATTGCCGGCCGAAACCACGCCCTGCGCCTCGCCGGCGGCAACGGCGTCGATCGCCACCCGCATGCTGGCCTGCCGCATGCGCAACGCGACCGCGGCCTTGGCGTCGTTCGGGATCACGTCCGGTGCATGCCGCACGGTGCAGCACGCGCCTGCACGCTTCAGGCGCTCAAGCAACGGGTTGAGCCGTGCTTCGTCGCCGGCGAGCAGGAAGCGCGCGCCCGGATGGCGCTCGGCAGCGATCGCGACACCCTCTACCACCGTGGCCGGCGCATGATCGCCGCCCATGGCATCGACCGCCAAGGTGTAGGGCTCGTTCACTGCCGGGCGGGCTGCGTGTGCGTCACCTTGCCGGGTGCCGCCGGGGTCAGACGCGAACGATGCTCTTCAGGGTGCGGCCGGCCGGCGCGACCTCGCGGCCATCGTAATGGCCGCAATGGGCGCACACGTGGTGCGGCCGCTTCAGCTCGCCGCAATTGCTGCACTCCGCGTGCGCTTCGGTGCCAAGTGCTTCGTGGCTGCGGCGCATGCCCCGCCGGCTCGGCGAGGTTTTCCGCTTGGGTACGGCCATGGTTGTCTCCGGTACGGCTGTCGCACCCGGTACGATTGGCCGGGATGCGGAACATGAATTCGGTAGGGCGGGCGGCTCTAGCAGACACGGCATGGCGCTGCAAGAAGCAGAAAGCCGCGGCCCTTGGCGTCGGACCAGGCTATTGCTGCCGCCGCCGTCCGTCTATTGCCGCGTCCTCAGCCGCGCCAGGGCCGCGAACGGCCCGGTCGCGGCCTGCTCCGCGACGGGTAGCTCGGCATCGGGCTTGTGCGGAAACGGGTCAAGCGCCAGCGCGAGCTGCTCAACAGCCGCTTCCCCGAGCTCCAGCCGGTTGCCCTCGTAGGGAATTTCGTCGTCCGCCTCCAGTTCGATGTCCTCGCTCTCGGTGCCCGCCGGAACGAAGCGGACCCGGAAATCCTCGATCACATCACTCTCGAACGGCTCGAGCGAAATCACGCAGGTCTGCACCACGCGGGCGCGGAGCGTTCCGTCGGCCCGCACCGCGCCTTCCTCGGCCCCACGCAGATCGAAGACACACCGCAAGTGGCGCACCGCATCCAGGCCCAGGCGTGCGGCCACGGCACGAAGCTCCGCCTCGTTTGCCTCCACCACGAAGCGCGCTCCCTCGCCGATCTGTGCCGTCGGCAGGCTGCGCTCGAGTTCCCGCATCATTCCAGCACCGGGGGGGCCTGCACCGACGGGGCCAGCACCGACGCAGCGGGCAGAAACGCGGCGCCGCCCGCCTGAAAGGCTGCCACGCCGATACCGGCCAGGTGGCGGTCCTGCAGCAGCGCCACGCGGGCCAGTTGTTCCGCCGCACCTGCCGGCGCCTGGCCGCGCCACACATTGCGCGCCAGCGCGGCCGCAAGCGCCTCGGCATCGCCGCGTTCGAGCGGCCCCTCATAGGCCAGCGCGCGGCCGTGGAACGCCTCCCACATCGCGCGCACCCGCTTGCCGACGGAAAGGTCGCTGACCCCGAGCTCGCGCAGGTTGAAATCCATGTCGGCAAACATGGCGTCGAACACAGCCTGCGCCAGCGCCGCGCCGGGCGGCGGCAGGCTCCGCAGGCGCCGTATCAGCAAGGCCGCGAACAGCCCCACCAGATCGAAACGCCCGTCCAGCGAATCGGGCACGCCGACCGCCTCGAACCACACGGGCTCGCGCGCCGCGCGCACCGCCTCGCTGTAAAGCACGAAACCCGCCCGCTCATGCCGCGAGCGGAAAATGAAGCTCAAGAAACCCACGCACGCCCGCCACATCAACAATCCGCGGGCCCCCGGGGCGCGCGGCCAGGGTGTCTAACAGGCCACGCGGCGATTGACACGCGCGCCGTCCACGTGACACGCACATGGCACTTCGCCGCCTTCAGGATATTGCCGTTGCCCCTGCCCGGTCTTTTCCGAGCCCCTTTGCTGGCCTTGGCGCTACCGTTCGCGCTGGCAGCCTGCGGCAACTTCAGCCACGTCACCCATGTGTTCGATCCGACGCATGCGCGCCGCGGCGCGATGGTGGAGGAGGAGGCTCTGAAGCAGCTGGTGCCGGGCACATCCACCCGGGCCGACGCAACCAGCCTGCTCGGCTCGCCGACCTCGCGCGCCACCTTCGACGACAATACCTGGATCTACATCACGCAGATCACCAGCACGCGCATCGGCCGCACGCCGGGGGTGACCATGCAGCGGGTGCTGGTGCTGAATTTCGAGCCTAACGGCACGCTGAAATCCTTGCGCCAGCTCGATCGCGACGACGGCAAGCAGATCGCGATGGCGCCCGGCGCCACGCCCTCGCCGGGCAGCGAAGCCAGCTTCATGCAGCAGCTGCTTGGCAATGTGGGACGCTTTACGCCCGCCGGCCTGCCCGGTGGTGGCGGTGGCGGCGGTGGCAGTAGCTTCGGCGGCGGCGGCGGTCGTTATTAGAGCATTATCAGCCTGACTGGTATCGCCCGTGGGCCTGAGCGCGCCCGGCTGATAAAAATGCTCGCCAAAACAAATAGCTGGAGCGGCATGAGGAAAGCTAAAGCGTTCCCAGTCAGCCTGGCGCCGCTCTAGCGGCAGAAGGAAGCGCTTCTTTTTGAAAAAAGAAGCAAAAACTTTTGTGACTTGTTCTTGCTGGACGTGCAATTTTTCGGGCTACTTTCTACCTAGCCCGTACGCGTAGATCCACTCGCCGCCTTGCACGAAGACCTGGCCGTTCACGACTATAGGGGGCGCCATGGTCACGCCTTTTAGGGGACCGCTACTCCACACCGGCTTTCCGCTTTCCGCATCGAACGCGGCCAGCTGCGCCGACAGCCCTTCCGAATACCACACCACGCCGTTCGCGATCGTCGGCGGGACCGACGGGCTCTTTCTGCCGTCATCGCCGAATGTCTGCTGCCATAGCAACGATAGCTGGCAGGACGCATCCGCCTGCAGCGCCAGCAGTCCATGCCGATACACGCCATCGGCGGAATCCTGGGGGTTGCCGACATAGACCGCATTGGTCACCGGATCGAACGCCGCCATGCCGATCAATCGGCCACTGCCGCCGCCGTCCGATATCGACAAGGTCTGCGTCGCGCCGCTACCGAGGCTGCCGCGGTTATAAACGACCAGCAGTCCCGCCTTGTTCAGCGCCGCCAGCATCGGTGGGCAGCCGGTCGGCTGAAACAGCAGCGGCGTCGATCCGAAATCCAGGTCGCCCCGCGGGTTGAGCACAGGACCGTCGGCGGCGACCAGGTTGAGATTGGCGTCGAGCTGAACGACCTTTTCAGCATTCCCGGTATTTTGCGGCGGCGGTAGCGAATTGCCGGTGGCGCCCCAGAGATGGGATCCGTCGGGCTCCGCCGCGATGCCGCCGCTGCCCCAAAAACTCCCCCCGAGCACGGCGCCATTGCCCATCGGATAGAACCGATGCAGTACCGTTCCCGTCACGGTACTGAACTGGATCACCTGGCCGTGATACGGCGCCTGCCGGCTCTCGCAGTGCGCGGCGGTGGCAATATAGAGGTTGGAGCCGAGTAAGGTTGGGCTTGCAAAATGAACCCAGGTGGCGGCCGCCAGGTTGCCGGTATCGATCACCTCGATCGGATAGCCCGCCATTTCGATACCGGTCGCAAGCGCCAACGCATGCAACATGCCGCCGGCATCCACCACGAACACCCGGCCGTGATCGACATCGACCGTCGCCGGCTCGCCGATGCCGATGACCGACGAGGTTCCATCCGGGCAGGTGATCCTGGTCGGTATGATCCCGGTCGACCACACGGTCTTCCCGGTTGCCGCATCCAGCGCCGTCACCGCCCCGCCCGAGAGCGTCATCAGCAGCAGGTCGAACGTTCCCGACGGCGTCTTCACCTGCCGCAGCAGGCTCGGCTCGAAAATATTATGGCCGTACACCGGCCCCGCCTTGGCCCGCCAATGCAGCCGCAGATGAGGCACCGTCGAGGGCGACAATATTGTCTCCGACGCGTTGTAGCCGCTGCGCTGCGCGCTTCCCCCGAAGGTCGGCCAGTCGATCGTGGCCTGTGCCATCGCCGGACCCGAGAGACCGGCCAATAACGCAACAGGCAGCGCCATGCGGTGCCGCACTCCCGACTCCGTGCGATCGCTCATTGCACTACTCCCACTGATCGCCGAACCCGGCGGCGTGGCACGCGCGACGCGGTTCCAGCCTAGCCGTGCCTCCTTCGTCGATCAACGTCGGGCAGCGCCCGCGTCGTGCGCAGCACGTCGTCCGAGCGTCGGGTCCAGTGCAGAGCTGTAGTCTTCCTTGAAGGCCGGCCACTTCGACCGCCTCGCCAACTTCCATGCTTCGCCGCCCCGTCGACAGCTCACGTCGGACGCGCTTAAAGGTTTTCCGGTTACAAATCGGCGCTGGCGGCGGTCTGCGCTTGCGCCTAGCTAAACAATGGGAATCAGAACGCGCGAAGCGCGTTCGTCGGGGGACACGAATTGAGACGCAGCGTTTGTCGCGCGGCACTCGCCGTGCTCGTTGTTGCCGCAGGACTCCGCTCGACCGGCGCCGCGCGCGCCAGTTCCGCGACTCCCATTCAGCACGTGATCATCATCATCCAGGAAAATCGTTCCTTCGATACCTATTTTGGGACCTATCCTGGCGCCAACGGCATCACGCCGGGCACCTGCCTGCCACTGGACCTGCAAGACCGGAACAAGGGCTGTGTGACACTGTTCCACAATCCGCGCGATTATCAGTTGGGCGGCAACCACGACGCCCAGGGCGCGCAGCTCGACCTCGATGACGGCATTACACGCGCCGCCATGGATGGCTTCGTCGCCGTCCAGGCCATCGGCCAGCGGGTGCAGTGCGCGAAATCGCCGAAATCGAAAAACTGCTCCGGCTCGGCCAACGGCTTCACCTGGCATGATGTGGCCGGCTATCAGACGGCGGACGACATTCCGAACTACTGGTCGTACGCGCAGCATTTCGTGCTGCAGGACGCGATGTTCCCGGGCATCCGGTCGTGGTCGACACCCGCGCACGTAGATTTGACCTCCGAATGGATGGCCGAATGCGTGCATCCCGGGGACGCCGCGAGTTGCCGCACGATTTCTTCCGTACCCAGTCCGAAATTGCGCGATGGCGGAACTTCCTGGCCGTGGGTCAGCATGTTCGAATTACTCGATAAGCATTCGGTTTCATGGAAATACTACCGTACCGACGGCAGCGATCCCGATTGCGATGATGCCCAGCTGAACTGCGAACCGACCGACCTCACCACGAAAACCTCGCAAATCTGGAATCCGCCGCCGTTCTTCAAATACGTCCAGGACAACGGGCCCGACTACCTGGCCTTTCACAACCCGACGACCGATCAGTTTCTGGTCGATCTCAAAAACGGCACGCTACCCCAGGTCTCGTGGATCATTCCAAACGGCGACGTGAGCGAGCATCCGCATGGCGGCGGCATAACGCTTGGCATGGAATATGTAACGTCGCTGGTCAATGCCGTGATGCAGTCCGATTATTGGCAAAGTTCGGTGGTTTATATCGTGTGGGACGACTGGGGTGGCTTCTACGACCACGTCGTGCCGCCGACGATCGAATTCTCCGATCCGCTGGTCAATACAGTGCCCAATTATGGCTTCATACAGGGCCTCGGCCTGCGGGTTCCCGGCATCGCCATCAGCCCCTGGATCAAGGCCGGCAGCATCGATCACCAGATACTGAGCTTTGCCAGCTATAACAGATTGATCGAGGACCTGTTCATGAACGGCGCCCGGCTCGACCCGGCGGCGATGGGGCGGCCCGACGCCAGGCCCACGGTCCGCGATGCCATGACGACGGTGACCTATCCGGACGGCAGCTCGGCGCCGGTCGGCGACATGATGAAAGAATTCGACTTCAATCAGGCACCGCTGCCGAAATTGGTATTGTCGACGCACATACCCGGCATGATTTCGATCTACTGCCGCAACAGCGACACCGACCAGACCGCAACCTGCCTAAGTTCGACGGTAAAGATCACCTGGTACCCGGTCACCAACGCGCAAGTTCCCGGGCCGTTTACCTATCACGTCGTGCGCGACGGCGTGGAACTGGCGCAATGCGTGGGCACCGCCAACGTCTGCACCGATGTGCCGGGTTCGGGCGCTCATCTCTATCGGGTCTACTCCGTCGACCGCAATAACGTGGCGAGCCCGCTTTCAGCCGCGGCCGAGGCGGACGAGCCATGATGCCGCGCAGCGATCCGCCGCGGCAATCCCGCGCCACCGCCATGCTGCGCCGGGCAGCGTTGCTGGCGATGGCCCTGGTCGGCCCGGCAGCCAGCTTTGATCCGTCCAGCCGCATCGCCCTGAAAACGCTCTATCGATTTGGCAACCACACCGACGGCGGTGGGCCGGGATCCCCGCTAATCATCGATGCGGCCGGCGCATTGTATGGTACGGCGTTCAGCGGCGGCGCCAATAATTACGGCGCGGTCTACAAGATCGTGGTTCTGGGAGCGGGCGCCGCAACGCCTCGGCCAAAAAGCATCGAAACGGTACTATGGAGTTTCACCGCCGGTAGTGACGGTGGCATGCCGACCGGCGGCCTGATCATGGACCGCAATGGCAACCTGTATGGCACCACGACGATGGGGGGCTGGCACGGCGGGGGCACGGTCTTCAAACTCTCGGCGCCGCACCACGGCAGCACCGAATGGTCGATGCACACGCTATGGACGTTCCGGCCGAACCGCGACGGCGGCTCGCCTGCTGCCGGCCTGATCGCCGGCCCGGACGGAACATTGTTCGGCACGACGCAGACCGGTGGCGCCCACGCAGCCGGCACCGTGTTCGCGCTGGCGCCGCCCCCGGCCGGCGAAACCGATTGGACCGAAACAACCCTGTGGCAGTTCACCGGCGGCGCGGACGGCGGCCATCCCCTGGCAAGCCTGCTGATCGACACGGCAGGAAATCTGTACGGCACGGCTTCCCTCGGCGGCACGAACCCACTCGGCGGCACGGTGTTCATGCTGACCAGGCCGCAGGGCGGCGCCTCCGACTGGACCGAGACGACATTGTGGAGCTTCACCGGCGCCGAAGGCGCGCATCCCGCCTCGGCGCTGATCGGCGACAGCGAAGGCCGGCTCTACGGCACAGCGCCGTTTGGTGGCGCCAGCAGCTACGGCGTGGTGTACTCGCTGACACCGCCGTCGAAAGGCGGCGCGGCATGGACCGAGCAGACGTTGTGGAATTTCAGCGGCGGCGCCGGCGGCGCCTACCCGTTCGCCAGCCTGATCGCCGATCGGCACGGCGCGCTATACGGCGCCACCCATGGCTTCTCGCCTCCGGACTACGCCCAGGTGCTGCCGACGATCTTTCGCATCAGTCCGCCCCCGAAACACATGACCGGCTGGACCGGCACGACGCTTGTCACGCTGGCCCCCGAGAACGGCTGGGACCTGCTGACACCGCTGATCTATGCAGGCAGTGGCAGGCTGCTGACGACGGTGATGCAGACCCCGCAGGCAAAGCCCGGCAACTGGGCCGTCGATGGCAGCATCCTTCAAATATCCGGCACCGGCTTCAGGAACTAGCTTCAGCCAAAACGAAAGGCCAATGAACAAAAGTTTTTTGGTTCTTTTTTCAAAAAAGAACTTCTTTTTGAAAAAAGAAGCAAACACTTTTGTTAATTATTCCTTGTGCCTAACATCCAGCCCCGCCGGATCAGAAATGACTCCAGCCCTTTCCGCCCAGCGGTATCGCCGCGCCGTCGACACCGACGCCGCGCACCTCGGCCGAGCCGGCGACAAACCGGCCAATGCGCGTAACCCGGACGCCAGCAGCATTCATAACGTTTTCGAGTCGCTCTCGCCGGCCC